>JANOWX010000661.1:0-6180 GCA_031418175.1 Acidobacteriota bacterium
TCACACTCGATTTAGCCACTACCAAAATTTTTATTCCGCTGCCATGACAGTTGCCGCCGCCCAATCGCGCATTACCAACTGAGGGCAGTTGAGCAGCCAGCGCGGCCCGGCAGGTCAAGCGCTCTGAACCACCGTCCTTGCTAAAGCAATGATGTCCTAAAACAGAGAACCGCCAGTGGACGCGCGTTTCGCGTGCGCTCGCTACGCGTCCGCCTGGTTGGCTTCTCCTTTTCGTGGAGTGTGCACAATGAAAAAGATTCTTCGTCTCAGAGTTTTGTTGCCGGTAATTCTTATCCTGGCTATTACAGGCGTCATAGTTGCAGTCGGCTCCCGCGTGGGCGCCAGCGTCGAAGGGCAAAGGCGTCCTCAAACCCAGCAGCGAAGAGCAGCCAGCCGCGCTGCCGGGGCGAACAGCTTGCGGCAATCCCGCACAAACATCAGTAACGAAGAGTTCGAGAATTTCGACATTCGCACTGACAAGTCTAAACCGGTGCAGGCGAAATTGGCGCAGCAACGGCAAAAGCTCGCGCCCCAACAAACCGCCCGTAAGACTGCGCGCGTGCAATCAATGAGGCGTGCGCAAGAGGCTTCGTCACAGGCCATTCCCAATTTGGATGTCTCGGTCAATCCGCTGACGGGCGGCTTCGAAATCATCGGCGTCAGGTCAGCAGGCCATTCATTCCTGACTGCACCTTCAACCCGCCCGAATGAAATGATCGTGCGCGAATTCGTCTCGCGCCATGCCGCAGTCTATGGCTTGACTGCGGCGCAAGCCGGGCAATTGATCACGACCGCCGATTACGCCAATCCCGACGGCAACCTGGCCTGGATCAGGCTCGAACAGCGATTCAATGACCTGCCGGTCTTTGCCGGCGAGTTGAGCGCCGCCTTCACCGCTGAGGGCGAGTTGGTGCGGACGATCAGTGGGCTGGCAGCGGGCGTCGTCGAGCGGGAACTGGCTGTCATACCGGCGATCAGCGCAGCGGAGGCTGTCGCGCGCGCGGCAGCGACCATCGGCGTCACGGTTGACCCTAATAGTCTGGTCTTGAAATCGGCTTCATTCGACGGGCGCCATTTCACCTTCGAGCCAGGGCCGTTTGCAGAGGAAATCAAGGTTGAGGCGGTCTACTTCCCGCTCGAAACGGGGCTGGCCAATTTGGCGTGGTCAATGGTGCTGTGGCAGCACAAGCCCGCTTACTACACCGTGGTGGATGCGGAGCAGGGCGAGTTGTTCTACCGCAAAAACATCACGGCGGATCAATCGCAGTCGGCGACCTATTCGATCTACAACAATGACAGCCCCGCGCCGCTCTCACCTACTAACGCCACGCCCGGCTCAGGCATTCAAGGGGCTGGCATCGGCCGCACTACGTTCACTGTGGTCAGCGAACTGCCGGCTTTCGATAATCTCGGCTGGATCACCGACGGTGGCAACACCACCACCGGCAACAACGTGGATGCCGGGCTGGACTTTTTAGAACCCGACGGCATTGATCCCGCGGCGCGGCCCGTTGGCTCGCCTTTCCGGGTCTTCAATTTCGCCTATAACCCGCCGCCGCTTGGCTCTGATCAGCCAACCGGAGCCAACTATCGGGCGGGCGTCATCACTAATATGTTCTTCTGGTCGAACCGTTACCACGATCTGCTTTATCAACTCGGCTTCACCGAAGCGGCACGCAATTTCCAGAATAACAACTTCGGGCGCGGCGGCCTGGGCAACGACTACGTGCGAGCCGAGGCGCAGGATTATTCGGGCACCAACAACGCCAACTTCGCTACGCCCGCCGACGGTTCGCTGCCGAGAATGCAGATGTTCATCTTCAACAGTCCAAACCCGGAACGCGACGGTAGCATTGATCAAGACATCATGCTTCACGAACTGACGCATGGCACTTCTAGCCGTCTGCACGCCAATGGCTCAGGATTGACCGGCACGCAGGCGCGCGGCATGGGCGAGGGCTGGTCGGATTTCTACGCGCGCGCGTTACTCTCGTCGGCGAGCGAAGACGTGAACGGCGTCTATGCGATGGCCTCTTATCTCATGTTCAACTTTAGTGGCAACACCGACAATTACTATTATGGTTACCGGCGTTTCCCCTATGCGGTGAAAACGAAGCTGGGCGCCAACGGCAAGCCGCACAACCCGCTCACCTTCGCCGACATTGATGTGGCGCAGATCAATATTACAGACGGCGCTTTCCCACCCTCTCCGATCTTTGGCGATGCTGCCGCAGACGAAGTTCACGCCCTCGGCGAAGTTTGGTGTATGGCGCTACTCGAAGTGCGGGCACGGCTGATCACGCGGCTCGGATATGCGACCGGCAATCAGCGCGCGCTGCAAATCGTGACCGACGGCATGAAGCTCGATCCGGCGAATCCGACATTGCTGGATGCACGCAATTCGATCCTCACCGCTGATTGCGCCGGCTTCAGCGGCAATGACGAGCTGGACATTTGGGCCGGATTCGCCGCGCGCGGGATGGGCCAAAGCGCATGGGTCATTACCGGCACGACCGTCGTCGAGTCGTTTGACATGCCCAATCTCACTATTGGCAATGTCACTGTTTCCGACTCCAACTGCAACAACAACGGCGCCGCCGATCCGGGCGAAACCGTGACGTTGACTGTGCCGCTGGTCAACCCCTACTGCGCCACCAGCGTCACCGGCGCAACAGCTTCGATGGTTGGCGGCGGCACGGCCAACTATGGCACGATCAATGCCGGCGCCACGGCTTCACAAAACTTCAGCTTTCCCGTACCCGCAGCGACACCATGCGGCAGCACACTCACGCTCACGTTCAACCTGAACAGCAGCCTCGGCGCCGTCACGCGCACCTACGCGCTGCAAATCGGCCAACAAACGGTGAGCTTGGCCCAGAACTTTGACACCCTCACCCCGCCTGCGCTGCCAGCCGGGTGGGCTTCCGCCGTCACCGGCAGTGGCGTCAATTGGGTGACGACAACCGAAGTGGCGGATTCCGCGCCGAACGCAATCGGGACAGAGAATCCGGCCACCACCGGGAGCAGCACACTTACCACGTCGAACATCACGATTGCAGGTTCGGCGGCGCGCCTGAGCTTCCGGCAAATTTACGTCTTGGAAAACGGCTTTGACGGTGGCGTGCTCGAAATCAAAATCGGCGCGGGCGCTTTCACGGACATCCTCGCGGCGGGCGGGAGCTTTGTGGCCGGTGGCTATACACAGACGCTCACTGCCGCGGGTTGCGCCGCTAATCCGAATCCCTTAGCCGGGCGGGCCGCCTGGACGGGTTCCTCCGTTGGTTTCATCAGCACGACCGTCAACCTGCCGGCTGCCGTCACGGGCCAGCCGATTCAACTGCGCTGGCGCGCGGGCTTCGACTGCGTTACCGGGGGCGATGGCTGGGCGATTGACAACCTCAGCCTCACCACTTCCTCCTGCGCCCCGGCGAATTGCGGCGGCGCTTGCCCGACGGTGAGCAACATCAATCCGACCAGCGGTCAGGTTGGCTCAACCGTGACGATCACCGGCGCGAACTTCACCGGCGTGACGGCGGTCAAGTTCAGCAACAGCGTCACGGCGACTTTCACCGTCGTCAATGCCACGACGATTACGGCGACCGTGCCCGCAGGCGCGATCACCGGCGCGATCACGATCAGCAAGACTGGTTGCACCGATGTGCAGACTGCCAGCTTCACTGTCACCACACCACCGTCCTGTCCGACCGTAACCAACCTCAATCCGACTAGCGGCTTGGTTGGCTCAACAGTGACGATCACCGGCACGAACTTCACCGGCGTGACGGCGGTCAAGTTCAGCAACAACGTCACGGCGACTTTCACCGTCGTCAACGCCGCGACGATTACGGCGACCGTGCCCAGTGGCGCGGTGACCGGCCCGCTTACAATCAGCAAGACGGGCTGTACCGATGTGCAAACCGCCAGCTTCACTGTCACAACACCACCGGCCTGTCCGACGGTGAGCAACATCAATCCGGCTAGCGGACTGGTCGGCTCTTCAGTGACGATCACGGGCACGAACTTCACCGGCGTGACTGCGGTGAAGTTTAGCAACAGCGTCACGGCGACTTTCACCGTCGTCAATGCCACGACGATTTCAGCGACGGTGCCCAGTGGCGCAACGACCGGCCCGCTGACAATCAGCAAGCCGGGTTGCACCGATGTGCAGACCGCCAGCTTCACTGTCACCACACCACCGGCCTGTCCGACGGTGAGCAACATCAATCCGACTAGCGGCTTGGTTGGCTCGACAGTGACGATCACCGGCACGAACTTCACCGGCGTGACAGGCGTGAAGTTCAGCAATAACGTCAGCGCAACTTTCACCGTCGTCAACGCCACGACGATCACGGCAACCGTGCCCAGCAGCGCGGTGAGCGGCCCGCTCACGCTCAGCAAGACGGGTTGTACTGATGTGCAGACCGCCGTCTTCACAGTTCCCGTCGGCAACCCCTGCATTAACCCAACCCCGATCACCATGGGCCAGACCGTGAACGGGCAATTGAGCGCTGGCGGTTGCCTGCTCAGTGACGGGAGTTATGCCGACCTTTACAGTTTCAGCGCCAGCGCCGGACAGCAGATTGCCATCAGTCTCAGTTCGACGGCGTTCGACACTTACTTGTTCCTGCGCGATCCCGCCAGCAACTTCATCGCCCAGGACAACAATGGCGGTGGCGGCACCAACTCACGCATTCCATCAGGCAGCGGCTTCATCACGCTGCCGGTCACAGGGACTTACACCATCTTCGCCAACTCCTTCCTCGCCAGCCAGACCGGCAGTTATAGCTTGACGCTGACTGGTGGCGGCATCAGCAACGGCTTGATGTTCTATCCGCTCCCCAGCCCGGTGCGTTTGCTCGACACGCGCTTGGGCGCCAGTCCCAACGCTTGTTCACAACCCAACGCGCCGCTTGCGGGCGGCAGCGCGCGCACGCAGTTGGCGCGCAACTTCTGCGGCCTGCCGGCCACTGCGCAAGCCCTGACCGGCAACATCACGACGGTGCAATCGGGCGGCGGCTACTTGACGCTCTATCCCAGCGGCGCTGTGCAGCCGACCGTGGCCAGCACCAACTACGGCCCGAACGAAATCATCAACAACGTGTTCACCGTCGGCTTGGGCAATGTTGACGGGGCGTTCAACATTTTTGCGGCGAACACGACCGAGGTGGTGGTGGATGTGACGGGCTATTACGCTCCGCCGAGCGGCGCCGGACTTTACTTTCATGCGTTGCCCGCGCCAGTGCGCCTGCTGGAGACGCGCGCGGGCCAGCCGGTCGGTTGCGTCAAACCGGGCGCGCCGCTGGCGGGCGGCGTGGATGCGCTGCAAACGGCGACGACCGCTTGCACGGGCATTCCGGCGGCGGCGCGTGCGCTGGTCGGCAACGCGACGACGGTCAGTCCGCAGAGTGGCGGCTACTTGACGCTCTTCCCGGCGGACGCGGCGCGGCCTTTGATCGCCAGCTCGAATTACGACACGAATCAGATCGTCAACGGGCCTTTCACGACGGGCTTGTCGGCGCTCGGACAGTTCAAGGTGTTCACCGTCGCGACGACCGAGTTGGTGATTGACCTGCTCGGTTATTACAGCGCCGAAGCCACTGACGCCAACGGCGCGGGCTTGTTGTTTACGCCGCTCGCGCATCCGGTGCGCTTGCTGGAAACGCGCGCAGGCCAACCGGTCGGCTGTTTCAAACCGAGCGCGCCGCTCAATGGTGGGCAGGTCTATACGCAGACCGCGCGCGGCTTGTGCGATGGGCTGACGCTCCCGGCGGCGGCGCTCGGCGTCGTGGGCAATGCGACGGTCGTCTTTCCGGCGGCGGGCGGCTATCTGACCTTGTGGCCTTCGAGCGCCGCGCAGCCCACCGTGGCGACGGCGAATTACAACGGCGGACAGGTTGTCAACCGGCACTTCATCGTCGGCCTGGGCAATGCTGACGGGGCGTTCAAAATGTTCTCGAGCGCGACGTCGCATCTGGTGGTGGATTTGTCTGGGTACTTTGCGCCGTGACGACGGGCCAGCAGCGCTACTGACAACGAGAGCACGCGCGGGCCAGTGCCCGCGCGCGCTCTCGCCGCGCGGATGAGTCGAAGCGTGAAGGTGCGTAGCAGTTGCGCGGTGGTGAGTTATTACGTCCGGGCGGCTGAGTTCGATGGCGTGTCAGTAGCCCGCGCGTAAGCAAG
>JANOWX010000662.1:0-8683 GCA_031418175.1 Acidobacteriota bacterium
CGTAGTAACGATTTCAATCGTTCAGTCCTGGCCGCAGCACAAAACGAATAAATTCGTTACTACGTGTTGCCGTCCGCTTTCTCTCAAAGAACTTAGTTGCCGGTGTATTAAGGAGAGATGCAAAGATGAAAAAACTCATCAACCCGTTACTTGGCAATTTAATGACACGACGAGAGTCGTTGCGTTTGATTGGCGCGGCCAGCGCCACAGCCCTGGTGGGCCGCAGCGAAGAGCAAGTCGCCAAACTCTTGCCGTTGAACCAAGCGAAAGCGAGTGCGCCGGTCAACGCGATGCCTGGCGTCTTGCGCAAGGCGCTTTTTGCGCCCGCGCCGCGCGCGGCCTGGGACACCAGCCAAACCAATTGCGTGACACGTCCGGCATTGACCGAAGGGCCGTTCTTTGTTGATGAATTGCTCAATCGTTCTGACATTCGGCCCGATCCTTCCAACGGCTCGGTCAAGCAGGGCGTGCCGCTCAAGCTCAAGTTTAACGTGGGCAAAGTCAGCGGCAGCAGTTGCGCGGCCTTGGCCGGGGCCTTTGTTGATCTTTGGCATAACGACGCCGCGGGCGGGTATTCGGATGTCAGTGGCCAGGGTAACCCGAATAACCTCGGGCAAAAGTTTTTACGCGGCTATCAAGTCACCGACAGCAATGGCGCGGTTGAATTCTCGACCATCTATCCGGGCTGGTACAGCGGGCGCACGGTGCATATGCATTACAAAGTGCGGCTTTTCGCGGGGGCGGCGCGGACGTATGATTTCACTTCGCAAGTCTTCTTTGACGATACGCTGACCGATCAGGTTTTCACGCAAGCGCCCTACAGCGCCAGGCCCAATCGCAACACACGCAACAGCAACGACAACATCTATCAAAGCGGCGGCACGGCGCTGTTGCTCAATCTGACTTCTGACGATGCGGGCGGTTATACGACCAGTTACAACATCGGACTGACGAATGTGCCGGATAGCGTGTCAGGTATTGCCAGCGTTTCGGCGGCCAGCTTTACCGGCACTTTGGCGCCTGATGGCATCGCCGCTTTATTCGGCACAGGTTTGGCGACGGCTACGGCGGCGGCCCCCAGCACAACCCTGCCGACCGAACTGGGCGGGATCACGGTGACGATACTTGATGCCAATGGCGTGCGCCGCCCTGCGCCGCTGTTTTTTGTTTCGCCCACCCAGATCAACTTTCAATTGCCAGCGGCCACCGCAGCAGGCCCGGCAGTGATTTACGTGCAACGCAGCGGCACGGTGGTTGGACAAGGCGCGGCGACCATTGCTGCGGTTGCGCCGGGCCTCTTCGCCGCCAATGCCAGCGGCCAGGGCGTAGCGGCGGCGGTGGTCTTGCGCGTGAAAGACGGCGTGCAGACCTTTGAACCCAGCGCACAATTCAATGCCGCCACCAACCGCTTTGAAGCGTTGCCGATTGATTTGGGCGGCGCGGCGGAGCAGGTCTTTTTGGTGGCGTTTGGCAGCGGCTTCCGCAATCGTTCGGCCCTCTCGGCAGTTGCGGCCACGCTGGGCGGCGCGAGTTCAGAGGTTTCGTTTGCGGGCGCGCAGGGAAGCCTGACCGGCGTGGATCAAGTGAACATCCGCATCCCGCGCAGTCTGAGCGGGCGCGGCAACGCGGATGTGGTTTTGCAGGCGGAGGGGAAAAGTGCAAACACGGTGACGATTAACGTGAAGTGACCTGCGCCCGTTTACCTGCACTGGTTGCGTTGGTAAAGTGCCGGTTGAATGAACCGCAAACTAGACGTTCCCACTTTATTGCTGGCGGTCTGCACGCTGACGTTTTTCGCCGTCAGCGTTGTCAGCCCGCCCGCCTTGCTTGATGACGTAGATTCGGTCACGGCGCAGATTGCGCGTACGATGGTCGAATCCGGCGATTGGGTGACGCCGCATTTGAACGGCATTGCGTATTTCGAAAAGCCCGCCTTGCGCTTCTGGCTGGTGGCCGTCTCGTATCTGATTTTTGGCGTCCACGACTGGGCCGCGCGCATCCCGCTGGCATTGGCGGCTGTCGCGCTGTGTTGGCTGGTGCGCAGCATCGGCCGCTGGGCTTTCGGCCGTAGCGCCGAACGTGATGCTGGAACGTTGGCGGGCATCGTGCTGGCGACGTGCGTAGGCTTGTTCCTCTTCACGCGCATTCTGATCCCTGACGTAGTGCTGACGCTGACGACGACGCTGGCGCTGTGGGCGCTTTTGCGCGTGCTGGATTGGGACGAAACGCGGCCTCGGCTCTGGGCGGCGGTCTTTGCCATCAGCCTCGGACTGGGCTTCATGCTCAAGGGGCTGGTGGCGTTCGTGTTTCCAGTGGGCACGGGGCTGTTTTACCTCGTGTTGACCAAGCGCTTGTTGCATTGGCCGACGCTGAAACGCCTGCATCCGTTGAGCGGCGTATTGCTCGTCCTGCTGATCTGTGCGCCGTGGGTGATCGCGGCGACGCTGCGCAATCCGCCGTACTTCGATTTCACGCTGAAGAGCGAGCCGGGCCGGTATCGCGGCTTCTTCTGGTTCTTCTTTTTGAACGAGCACCTGTTCCGCTATCTGAACCTGCGCTATCCGCGCGATTACAACACGGTGCCGCGCGCGTTGTTCTGGCTCTACCATCTGCTTTGGCTATTTCCGTGGAGCGTTTATCTGCCGTTCGCTGGCCGGTTGAATTTCAAAATGGCTGAGCGCGCGGGCCGCGTGCATTTGTTTTGCCTGTGCTGGATCGGCTGGACGCTGCTGTTTTTCACCTTCTCGACGACACAAGAGTATTACTCGATGCCGTGCTATCCGGCGTTTGCGTTGTTGCTCGGCTCAGTCTTAAGCCGCGAGCAAGCGGGCTTCCCCTGGGCCACCCGCACCGCAGGCGCGTTGGCGTTGTTGGCGGCGCTGGGTTGCGTGGCCGTGTTGTGGCTGGTGCGTGGCGTCGAGGCGGCGGGCGATATTGCCAGCGCGATGAATTACCAGGTCTCGACCTTGTCGCTCGGCAAGGCGCAAGACCTGACGTTGAATTCAATGGCGTGGTTGCGCGTGCCGTTGCTGGTGGCGTGCGGCGCTTTCCTGCTGGGCGCGATGGGCACGTGGTTGGGCAAGGGGCGTTACGCAGTGACGGCGTTGGCGTTGATGATGTTGCTCTTTTTCAATGCCGCGCGTTTGGCGCTGGTGACGCTCAATCCTTATTTCGGTTCGCGTCCCTTGGCCGCAGCGTTGCAGTCGGCGCCGCCCGGCCAGTTGATTGTGGATGATCAGTACTACGCATTTTCTTCGGTCTTCTTTTACAGCAATCGTCAAGCGTTGTTGCTGAACGGGCGCACGATGAACCTGGAATACGGTTCGTATGCGCCGGGCGCACCGCAGGTCTTCATCACCGACGCTGATTTGCCGGCACGCTGGGCGAAACCCGAACGCCATTATCTCGCCGCTTCCGCCGCTGCTGTGCCGCGTTTGCAAGCCGTGCTGGGCGACGCGCCCCTGCATCTAGTCGCGGCGGCGGGCGGGAAGTTGCTGCTCACCAATCAACCGACCGCAGCCACGAAGCTGCTGACACAACTTGAAAGTTTGCAAATGAAGTAAAGGAAGTTTGTATGTCGGAATTCGTTCGTGCCGTTTGGCATTGGCTGCCTCAACTCGTAATGCTTGCCATCATTTTTGGTGGAATGGCGTATTACCTGCTCGCGCTGGTCTGTGCGTGGCAAATGAGCCAGCGGCGCACTGTCACGCCGCCCTTGTCAGCAAGTGAACTGACGCCGCTCAGCTTGCTCAAACCGTTGTGCGGCGCCGAGCCAGAGTTGGAAGAGTGCTTAGAGACTTTCTTTGTGCAGGATTATCCCACTTACGAAATCCTCTTCGCTGTGCGCACTGACGCCGATCCCGCCGTAGCCGTCGTCAACCGCCTGCGCCGCCAGTATCCAAACATTCCCGTCACGCTGCTTTATACGGGCGAGCCGCCCTACGCCAATGCCAAGGTTTTCAGCATGCAGATGATGGCCGCCGCCGCGCGCCACGATCTCTTGAGCATCACGGATAGCGACACCGCCGTCACGCGCGATTTTTTAAGTTCGCTCGCGCAAATCTTTGCCGATCCCACCGTCGGCGCCGCCACCAATCTTTATCGCGGCGTAAGCCGCGGCGACCTTTGGGCGCGGCTGGAAGCGCTAGGCATGTCTACGGAATTTATAGCGGGCGTGGTGGTGGCCGAACGGCTGGCAGGAATGAAATTCACGCTGGGCCCTGCGATGGCCATTCGGCGCGCGTGTTTGAATGACATCGGCGGCTTTGCGGCGATGCGCGATTATCTGGCGGATGATTTTGTGTTGGGGAATTGGGCCGCTGCGGCGGGTTGGCGTGTGAGGTTGTGCGCTCAAGTCGTCAAACATCACGTCTCGACAACCGGTTTTATGCGCGCCTTCAAACACCGCTTGCGTTGGAACCGCAGCACGCGCTTTTCGCGCCCGGCGGGCTATGTCGGCCAAGGCTTCACCTATGGGTTCGCCTGGGCGTTGCTTTTCTTCATGCTCTCGCCGGCGTGGCTGATGGGAAGTTTATTGGCAGTTGCGTTTGGCTTGCGCGTGTTGCTGGCGCTGGTCTTGGGTGTGCGGCTGTTGGCGGATCAAACGGTGTGGCGCGGCTTGGCGCTCTTGCCGGTGCAAGACCTGCTCAGCTTGGCCAGTTGGCTGGGCGGTTTTGTGGGCCGCGAAATTATTTGGCGCGCTGAACGCTATCGGTTGCTTGAAGGCGGCCGCTTTCAACTCGTCACGGCGCGTGCTGCGGGCGATTAACTGCCACAGGCAGATGAACAGCCAGATAGATTTTGGCGCCGGGAAAGTTGGTGCCGGGAAAGTTGGTGAATGAAACAAAGGGCTGTTGCGCCGCTGATGCGCAACAGCCTTGGCTGTTTTTGTTGATGAAAGCTGTTACGGCTTCTTCTTTCTCGTCGTTGTTGGCGGTGGCGCCACCGGTTCTGGTGGCGGCAACAACGCTTCAGGCGCGAGTTGTTGCAACTGCTGCTTGGCCAGCGCGCCCTCGTTGGTCGTCGCGTACTCTTTGAATAACACCAGGAATTGCGCCACAGCCTCTTCCTTCTTGCCTAATTCCAGCAAGACCAGTCCGCGTTTATAAAGCGCCACACTCGTTTTATCGCCTTTGGCATTGATGGCGGCGACCTTCTCGAATTCAGCGACGGCTTCGGGCAGTTTCTTTTGCGCGTAAAGAATCTCGGCAATCCAGTATTGCGCATTGTCGGCCAACTCGGATGACGGATAGGTCTCGACGTACTGTTTGAATTCGCCCGCCGCCAGCTCGAAGTTGCCGCGCGAATAATCGCTGTAAGCCGCCGCGAATAACTGCTCGGCATTGCCCGGCGTCAGTTGCGTGAAGGTCGGCAGTTTCGGAATGTCTTCGATTAACTTTTTGAGTTGGGCGAATTGTTCCGACAGCCGTTCCATGCGCGAGTTCGTCGCCGTCACGCGTTCGCCCATCGTCGAGATTTGCGAAGCCGTTTCCGTCGTGTTGGTCGAGACCGAAGATTGCGCGCGCCGGATGGCCGCGATGTTGTCGCCCATCTGTTCGATCAGCGTGCGCGCCTCGCCGTTGGTCTTGTTGAAGGTTTCCTGCATCGCCTGCATCGAACGTTGCAGCACGATGAACTCGGTCTTCAGTTCTTCCAGTTGCACGGCCATCCGGTCAACCTTTTCCCATTGTTCCTTTTTCTGGGCGAACACCGGTGTTAGTAACACGGCGAGTAACATCACCGCGCCAAATAATCTGAAATGCAAAACTTTCATATGCGTTTGAATGGTAGGACAGACTTTAGTCTGTCCTACTCGGCCAATGCGGCGCAGGCGTAGGACAGACTAAAGTCTGTCCTACCACCGGCTACCAAAGAAGTTACGGTTTCTCGCCGCCGCGCAGATAAATAAACTCCGCGCGCCGATCGTTGGCCCACGAAGGCGCTGCTTCGGGCGCACCTTCTGCGGTGCCCTGCGCTTTTTCCAACCCGTAGCTGAGCGTTTCGATGCGGCTCTCTTCCACGCCCAAACTGATGAGGAAGGTTCTGGCCGCGCGTGCGCGCCGGTCGCCCAGGCCCAGGTTGTATTCCGACGTGCCGCGCGGATCGCACATCCCCTCGATGCGAAAGATGATCGAGCGAAACTCCGCTTTCAACAGCCACTCGGCAGCCTTGCGCAACTTCTCCTGTTCACCGGCGGAAAGGTCGGCTTTGTCGAGCGCGAAGAAGACCGGTGTGAGCACGGACTTGAACACCTCGGCGGCGGGCGGCGCGGGCGGCGGTGTAGGCGGCGGCTCGCTCACCACACGCGGACGTTCGGCGGGCGGCGGGGGCGGCGGATCGTTGACGGTGACGCGCGTGCTGGCCGTGGCATTGCCGCCCTCGCCCAGCGCCGTCGCCGTGTAAGTCGTCGAGACGCGCGGGCTGATCTCGCGTTCACCGCGCGCGGGGACTTCGCCCAGGCCGGAGATGGTGACGATCTTGGCGTTGTCGGCGGACCAGACCAGCCGCGAATTCTGGCCGCGTTCGACGCTGCCCGGATCGGCGCGCAAGGTGATGCCGGGCGCGGGGGCTTTAATGACGTTGACGGTCACGGTCGCCTTGTCGCGGGCTTCTTTCTTGCCTTTGGCGGCGACGACTTCAAAGGTGGTGGTCTCTTTGGGCGTGACGGTTTTGGCGCCGATCTTCTCGACCTTCTCGCCGTTCAAGGCGACGGTCTTGGCGTCTTTGGTCTCCCAACTGACGGTGATGGGATCGCCTTGTTTGATCTCGCTGCGCGAGACCTTCAGCTTCGCCGTCGGCGGTTTGCAGGAGGAAAGCAGCGCGGCGAGTAACATAACCAGCGCCAGCAGGGGGAGGTTGCGGATATTGCGAGTCATCGTTGGGTGTGCTCCTTGTGGATATGGAAATCGCTTGTTAGTGCAAAGTTATTCGTAATGATGTTTGCATGAAACGATGCTGATGGCATCGTCGGTTACTTTGTAAACCAGCCGATGTTCATCGTTGATACGCCGTGACCAATAGCCTTTCAATTCGTGTTTGAGCGGTTCGGGTTTACCGATACCTGAAAATGGATCCCGCAGCGTGTCCGTAATCAAGCTGATGAGCCGTTGATACAGCTTCTTGTTCTGCGTAGCCCATTGCGCGAAATCCTGAAAGGCGCTTGCTTCAAACGTGATCTTCCTCATTGCAGTTCATCAAGGCTTACGGTTACGAGGTTGCGCCCTTGCGCCACGTTTTCAATCGCCTTGAGTAGCCGTTCCCGGTTGGCAGGCGACCGCAGCAGGTAGGCGGTTTCATCTTCCTCGCTTTGCGCGGTTTCACAAACCGAGATTTCGATCTCTTTGTTTTTGAAGAGTGCCTTGAGCGCCTTGAGAAATTTGTTGTCTAGTTCGTCCGCATTGATCCGATAAACTGTGTACATAGCAACTCCTTGTCACTCTCGTTCATATTTATTTAGGATTACGCTCCTTCAGCAAGGTCAGCGGGTAGTCAGGCTCATTATCTCCGTAAGCGGCGTTCAGATTCTGCAACGAGAAGTTGAGAAACGCCGCGCGCTCAGCGTCAGCGGATTCGAGCACCTTGACCGGCAACTTAGTATTCGGCTGCAACTCCGCTGGCTCATCCAACAGAATCTGCCTGCCATCGTAATGCGCTTTCAAAACTGCATTTTTCATTGTTGCCAACTCCCACGATCACTTTGCCCACGACGGCGACCGCCCGCCATTCCGTGTCAATTGCCGCTGCTCGCTGCCGTCAATGTGCATCGCCCAGATTTCCCAGCGCCCGCTGCGGTTCGATTGAAACGCCAGATGGCGGCTGTCGGGCGACCAGGTTGGATTCTCGTTGCGCCCCTCGCCGGTCAGCCGCAGCACCTGGCCCGACGCGACATCGGCCAGATAGATGTTATACGCGCCGCCGCCGTTCCAGGTGAACGCGATGTAGCGGCCATCGGGCGACCACGCGGGCGAATCCATCTGCCCGCCCAGACTGAGCAACGGACGTTCGTTCGTGCCGTCGGCGTCAACCACGTAAATCTGCGGCGCGCCGCCACGGTCGGAGATGAAAGCGATTTCGCGCCCGGTTTTCGGGTTCCAGCGCGGCGAAATGTTCACCGCGTTTTTGGTGCGCGTCAAGCGGCGCGCGTTCGAGCCATCGCCATTCGCCACATAAAGTTCCATCGAGTCGCCGTCCTTGCTCGAACTGAAAACGAGTTGCCCGCCCGGCGCAATGTTGGGCGAACTGGTCGTCGCCTTGAATTGCGTCGAGCCGAGAATCAAGCCGTCAATGCCGCGCACGACGACGTTGGGGTGGCCGCTGCGGTAAGAGACATAGGCCAGCCGGTTGCCATCGGGCGCGAGAGCAGGGAAGAGCGCAATCGAACCATCGCGCGAAAACTGGCGCGCGCTGTAGCCGTCGTAATCCATCAAGAAGACTTCGCGGCTGTTGATGTAGGCGAGCTTCGACGTGGCGATGCCGTCCTGACCGGTCAACAGCTTGACGATCTGATCGGCGAACTGATGCGCCAGGTCGCGTGCGTCGCTGCCGCTCAAGCGCGCCGAGAGCAGTTGCGAATTGGTCTTCACGTCGTAAAGAAAGCCTTGCAACTCGGTTGGGCTGAGCAGGGCACCGAAGGTCACGTAATCAGCCTTCACCGGATCGCTCGTCCACTCTTCGGGTTTGAGCG
>JANOWX010000663.1:0-5231 GCA_031418175.1 Acidobacteriota bacterium
GACGTTTCGCATTGCGGCGACCGCACGACGCTCGAAGCCTTCGAGTTGTCGAAACTGCCCGTGCTGATTACGCATTCCAACTGCCGCGCGCTCGCGCCCGGTCATCCGCGCTGCAAGACCGACGAAGCGATCAAGGCCGTCGGCAAAGCGGGCAGTGTGATGGGCATCACCGCCGTGCGCATGTTTGTCAAGAACGAAGAGCCGACGACGCTTGAACACGTGCTGGATCATTTCGATCACGTGCGCAAACTGATCGGCAGCGAACACCTGGGCGTCGGCAGCGACATTGATCTGGATGGTTATGACAAGATGCCTGCCGCAGAAAACCAACGCTTGCGCGCGAGTTATAAAGGCAGCTACGGCTTCCGCGCGAAGATAGACGTTGAAGGCTTGGATCACCCGCAACGTATGTTCGATTTGACCGAGGGGCTGTTGCGCCGCAAATACAGCGATGCCGAAATCGAAGGCATCCTCGGCGGCAATTTCAAACGCGTGCTCGCCCAGCTTTGGACGGTCTGAAACGCGCATGCGAATCCTGCAAATCAGCACCAGCGATCAAGCGGGCGGCGCCGAGAAAGTCGCCTACGATCTGCACACCGCCTATCGCCAGCGCGGCCATCAGGCGCACCTCGCCGTCGGTGATAAAAAACTGGCGGACGCCGCTGTTAGCCAGCTCAATCACAACGCCTATCGTCCGGCGTGGACGCGGTTCTGGCGCGCGCAACAACGTGCGCTCTGTCAAAAGAAAATTCATTTTGCGCCTGTGTTGGCGGGCTGGCTGGCTGATGCGGCTGAACCGCGCACGTGGTGGGAACGCGCGCGGGGTTTGGAAGATTTCGATTACCCGGGCGCGTGGCACGTGCTTGATTTGCCGCCCGAACGCCCGCAGCTCGTGCACGCGCACAACCTGCACGGCAAGTATTTCGATTTGCGGGCGCTCGCTCCGCTCAGCCGGCAAGTGCCAACCTTTGTCACCTTGCACGATGAATGGCTGTTCACGGGCCATTGCGCTCATTCGTTCGGCAGTGAGCGTTGGCGGACGGGTTGTGTGGATTGCCCGGACTTGGAAATTCACCCGGCGTTGCAGCGCAATACCACCGCGCAAAACTGGCGGCGCAAACAGCGCATCTATCAACAGTCCAAACTATACCTCGCCGCGCCCAGCCGCTGGCTGCTGGATGAAGCGCGCGCTTCGATCTTGCAACCGGCCATCGTCGAAGCGCGCCATATCCCCAACGGCGTCGCGCTCGAAACCTTTCATCCCGGCGATAAACAAGCCGCGCGCGCCGCGTTGCAACTGCCGCTCGACGCTGACATCGCGCTCTTTGTGGCCAACAGCATCGTCAATAATCCGTTCAAAGATTACGCCACACTCGAAGCCGCCATCGCGCGCCTTGCCGCCAACCGGCCCCAACGCGCAACCATCTTCGTCAACCTGGGCGAAGCGGGGGCCCAGCAGCGCATTGGCAACGTGACCATTCGCTTTGCCGGCTATCAACGCGACCCGCAACAAGTCGCGCGGTTCTATCAAGCGGCGGATGTTTACCTGCATGCAGCGCGCGCCGAAAATTTTCCTTGCACAATTCTGGAAGCCTTAGCCAGCGGCACGCCCGTCATCGCCACCGCCGTCGGCGGCATCCCTGAACAGGTCAATGAAGGTGTCACCGGCTTCCTCGTGCCGCCAGGTGACAGCGCGGCAATGGCTGAACGAGCCGCGCAATTGTTCACCGACGCGCCGCTGCACCATCGCATGGGCGAAGCTGCCGCACAGCATGCGCGCGACCATTTCAGCCTGGAGCGGCAAGCCGTAGCTTATTTGGATTGGTATCAGGAAGTTCTCTCAAAGGCTGGAAAATAGCGTGGCGAATAACGCCGCACTTGCAGTTTTCGCCGGAGCGGCAGCAGGCGTTTCCCGCAAGGGCGCTGGCGCTGTTTGACGGCAATTTGTGAGTGAACTTGTGAGTACACGACTTGGAACGTTAGCCGGAATTGCTTCAACGCCAAGACGCCAAGATGCCAAGATGCCAAAAGCGCCAAGCAGGATCAAAAGCGAATCCGAAAGGCTGCTTTCATGCCGTTCAGACCCGGCTTTGCTTGGCGCTCTCGGCGTCTTGGCGTTGAATTCGTGCTAACGTTCCAAGTCGTGTGAGTAAGCAAAAAGGCTTGCCGGTTAAAACCGGCAAGCCTTTTGTTTTCCAGTCGGGACGACAAGATTTGAACTTGCGACCTCTTGCACCCCAAGCAAGCGCGCTACCAGGCTGCGCCACGTCCCGTAAAGTTTTCAAAGCTGCTGCAACAGCGCGGCTAATCTAACACATTGCGATTGAGGGTTGTCAACATATCCTCCAGCATCAGCCGCAGGCGTTGCAGGGTATCGCGCGACAGCGGGCGTGTGGCCGACGACAAGGACGAAAGCATGTGGTCGGCGTAATCTTCGTTGTATTGAGTTGGTTCAAGGCTGTGTGGGACGAACGGCGCGCTGGGCGGGACGACTTTGAAACGAGCCGTAGCGCTGCGGCCTTCACCCATGAGTTTGCGTTTGGCGCCGGCGATGGTGAAGCCTTCGCCGTAAAGCAATTCCTTGATGCGCAACGCCATTTCGACATCCTTGCGCCGGTAGGTGCGCTGCCCGGCGCGATTCTTTTGCGGCGCCAGCGAAGGGAATTCGGATTCCCAGTAACGCAGCACGTGGGCTTGCACACTCACCAGATCGCAGACCTCGCCGATTTTGAAATACAACTTATCGGGGATGTCTGATGGGGCAGTCTGTGTGTTCATAACCGTAGACATAATTTGGTGCGCTTGGGTCAACTGGGAAATTTCAACCCGCCATTTGCTTGGCTAAATCTCAGTAAAGCAATGTGATTCGGGAAACTAACCGCGCGCGATGTTACGGGTCGGGCACGTTTGTGTCAACGCTTTGCCGGGTTGCCGCAGGTCGAAGCGCCCATCTCCGTTGATGCGCGCGGCGCACCAAGCCGACCCGCCGCAACTGCTATGGCGATGAAAAGTGGTCAGACATCAGTCTGGCATAAGCAATTTACGGTGCGGCAAAGCGATACCGGCCTGCCTGCACCTCAAACACCGCCGCGCCGCCTGCGAGCCGCACAAATTGCACGCCCGCCGCCTGACGCGCCGGATTGCCGCCTTCCAGCACGCTCTCGGCATTCTTGGCGGGCACATAAACGGTCGCCGCAGTGTTGGCCGGAATCGTCACATCCAATTTGAACCCGCCGCCTTCCACGCGCCAACTCGATTCGATCTTGCCTCGGATTGAATTGTACGAACCCTTCGCCCACGTCAGGCCGCCGCCGGGGTAAGGGCGAATGACGAAATGCTCATACGCCGGTTTCGCATCATCTTGATTGATGCCCAAGATCACGCGATACATCCACTCGCCGACCGCGCCGATGGCGTAATGGTTGAACGAGTTCATCCCTTTGTCCTGAAAGCCGCGCCCTTTGACATAGCCGTCCCAGCGTTCCCAGATCGTCGTTGCGCCGTTCTCAATCGAATAGCCCCAACTCGGAAACGAAGTCTGATTGATCAATTGATAGGCCGCCTCAGTGTGCCCGGCCTTGGTGAGTTCGAGCATCATCCGATAAGTCGAATGGAAGCCCGTGGACATGTGGCCTTTGTATTTCGTGATGCCGTCGAGCATATATTTGACCGCCGCCGCGCGCTTGCTTTCGGGCAGCAAATCGAAATGCAGCGCCAGCGCGTAGCCGGCCTGCGTATCGCCTTCGATCTTGCCGTCGCTTTTGACATACGCCTTGTTGAATGCGGCGCGAATATCATTGAATAGCGCGCCGTATTTGGCCGCTTCGTCCGGCTTCTCCAACACGTTCGCCATCTTCGCCACTAGCTCGGTCGCGTAAGCAAACATCATCGTGGCGAAAACATGTTTGGGCACTTCGCCGCCTTTGGCTGGAATACTGGGATGCTTCATCGTGTCAGAATTCAGCCAGTCGCCATAGTCATTCCCGCGTTTGTTTTTCCAGAGCAACTCAGGATTGTGCTGGCGCACGAACTCGACCCAGCGTTTCGCTGATTCGTAATTTTCGGCCAACTGCCGCTTGTCGCCATACAACTGCCACAACCGCCAAGGCACGACTACACCCGCGTCGGCCCAACCGGCGACGCCCATAAAATCGCCCGCCTTCATCGTTGCCAGCGTTTTCTGAAAGGGCTGCGGCGCAAAGTCAGGGAAGCGGCCATCCGGCGTCTGGGCGTCGCGCACATCGCGCAGCCACTTCGTAAAGAACGCGCCCATATCCATATTGAAAATGCCCGTGCTTACGAAGATTTGAATATCGCCTAGCCAGCCCATGCGTTCATCGCGTTGCGGGCAATCGGTCGGGATGCCGTGCATGTTGTCGCGCTGCGTCCACAGAATGTTCTGCCACAGCTTGTTCAGCAGCGGCGACGAAGTCTCAAAGCTGCTCGTCTCGGTCATATCCGAATTGAATTGCCGCCCAATCAAATCGCCCAGTTGCGGCTTGCTGGTCAGCCCCGTCACTTGCACATAACGAAAGCCGTGATAGGTGAAATGCGGCTCGAAGGTTTCTACGCCGCCGCCTTTCAAGATGAACTGATCGGTTTGTAGCGTCGCGCGCAGGTTCTCGGTGTAAACGGTGCCGTCTGGGTTGAGCATCTCGGCGTGCACGAGTTTGATCGCAGTGCCCGCCGCGCCTTGCGCTTGCAACCGGCACCAGCCGACCATGTTCTGGCCCAGATCGAAAACATAGACGCCTGGTTTGGGCTCGTTCAGCGCCAGCGGTTTCAACTCGCGCGTGATGCGAATCGGTTCGTTGGGTTGCGCGTTGAGTTTGGTCGTGACGCTAAACAGCGCATCCGCCGCCGTCCAAGACTTGTCATCGAACCCGGCCTTGTCCCAGCCGGGCATTTCGCGCCGCGCATCGTAAAGCTCACCGTCCAGCAAATCAGCCGCGCGAATCGGCCCCTCGCGCGTCACGCGCCAACTGGCGTCGCTGACGATGCGTTCGGTCTGGCCGTTCGTCAATTCGATTTCCAACTGCGCCAGCAAACGCGGATGAATGCCGTAAATGTTGCGCGCCTGTTTGATCAGGATTTCAGCCAGCCCGATCTTGCCCGCGTACCAGCCATCGCCCAGCAGCGCGCCGATGGCATTCGCACCCGGTTTGAGCAGGGAAGTCACGTCGTAAGCCTGATACTGCGTGCGCGTGTGATAGTCGGTGAATTCGGGCGCG
>JANOWX010000664.1:0-4025 GCA_031418175.1 Acidobacteriota bacterium
ATACTTCAACGTCTACCGCCACGTGATGAAAGACCACCTGCAAAAGATTGTCGCTAAGAGTGGCAAGATCAGCGCGGATACGCGGCAAATTTTGGAAGAAGCGGAGTAAGTCTTTAGTGGCGGCAGCGCCAGCGCGTTTGCTTTTGTTCCTTAACACTTCAAAGGGAAGCGTGAACGCGAGCATTTGGGAGCACACACCGGCATGACCAAGCGTCTGGCGTTCGATGCGCTGATTGCGAAAGCGACGATGCTTAACGGTACTGACCGCGACCTTGCGCCAACGGCCAAAGCGTCAGCGGCTGCTGACCAATCCACTGGCACATCCAATCTTAACCCCACTGGTTTTAACCCCACTGGTTTTAACCCCACTGGAACAACGAAGCCTGCGCTGACTCCCGCGTCCGGCCCCGCGCAGGGCCCCGCGCAGGGCCCCGCGCAGGGTGGTTTGGCCGCGCAAGTCGCGCGCGGCAGTCTGTGGGGCGTCGGGGGGCAGTTGGTGACGTTGCTGGTTTCGCTGATCGCCACACCAATGGTGATTCGGCTGCTGGGAACTGAGGCCTACGGTGTCTGGGCGTTGATCAATTTGCTGGTCGGTTATATCGGCTTTAGCGATATGGGGATGACGGCGGCGTCCACGCGGTTCGCGGCGGCGGCGCACGCTGAGGGTGATGATGCGGGTGAGGCGAGAGCGGTTTGGACGGCTTTATTGATTGGCTTGTTACCGGCATGTTTGGCGGCCCTGGGGTTGATGTTAGGGGCGGGAATGCTGCTCAATCATGCCTTGCGTTTGCCTGGCTATTTGCAAGACGACGCGATTCTGGCGCTGCGTATTGCGGCGTTGGGGTTCATCGCGCGGGCGTTGTCCGGCGTGCTGAACACGCCCCAACTGGTGCGGTTGCGGATGCGCCTGAACGTGACGATTACGACGGTGAGCGGCAGCGCGCAAAGCAGCCTACTCCCGTTGGCCCTGTTCATGGGCGGCGGCTTAATCGGGGCGGCGGCGGTTTTCACCGGGGTGGCGTTCGCCACCGCGCTGGGACACGCCTTCTGTTCACAACGGCTGCTGCCGGAATTGCGCGTACCGCGCGTGGATAGGGCGTTGTTGCGGCAGATGGCGCGCTTTGGCGCCGCGATGGTGGTTTCGACTGCCGCCTTCGTCTTGCTGGTAAATTCCGAGCGGCTGTTTTTGACGCGCTTCGCCTCGGTCAAAGTGTTGGCTTATTACTCGGTGGCGCAAGCGCTGGCCGGCATGCTGGTGATTGTGCCGCACGCCGCCGGGCAAGCGCTGCTGCCTGCCTTTACACGGTTGCGGTCAGGCGGCGACACCGCTGGCTTGCAAACATTGTATGGCCGGGCGGTGCGTGCCGTCTTGCTTTGCACGCCGCCCTTGGCATTGCTGACAGGGGTGGCGGCGGGGCCGTTCTTTACGCTCTGGGCGGGAGCGGAGTTTGGGCGTGAGAGCGCCTTCCCCTTATACATATTGTTGATTGGTGGCGTTTGCAGCGGTGTCGGCTACGTGCCTTATAACGTATTGTTGGCGGCGGGGCGCTCCGATTTGGTGGCGCGCATTCATCTGCTGGAAGTGCTGCCGTATCTGTTAGGCGCGGCGTTGTTGACGTATCGGTACGGCGCCGCCGGCGCGGAGGCAGCCTGGAGTTTACGCTTGATGGCGGACATTTCGCTCTTCGTCCATCACGCCAATCGGCTGGCCGGTGTGCGCGGCATTCTCTCAAGCAGCGCCTGGCGCCGGTTCAGCGCTTTGCTGGTGTTGCTGGTTGGGCCGGTCGTGCTGACCGGGCGGTTAACTGACTCTTTGTTGTTACGCTTAGCTGTCACAACAGTGGTTACCGCCGGTTACTTAGGGCTGGTTTGGTTGCTGCTGCTTGAGGCCGGCGAGCGCCTTTGGATGGTGGCAACGATTGCCCGTTTGACCGGATACCGGCGCCAGGCAAAGACGGCAAAAGCCGCAAAAGGGCAAAGCCTTGGCTCAAATTGAATTCATTGCGGGAGGCGGCAGCGGGACTTAGCCACCACCACCGTTTGGAGGCGCGCTGATGAACAACCCGCCAGTGCCAGACGGCTGCGCTACCGGTAAATTCTGGTGGCGGGAGTGAATGCAATTTTGATGGCTTTGGCGCAATTGGCTGGTTGAATGTGCGAGGAGCGTAGGTTGGCGGTTAGTGAGACAAAAGTGGAAGCAGGGCGGCGTGACGCGCGCGCCCAGCCAAGGGCTGTGACTCAAGCCGACGGAAAAAGTTCGGCTCGCCGGCCCATGCGCGTACTCCACCTGATTGATGTCGAGACGGAAAATTACTTTCTCAACAATTTGCTGAAATACTCCGACCCACGGGAAGTTGAGTATCTGGCTGTAACGCTGGGGCGAACAGGCGGCTTCACCCAAGGGCTGGCTGCGTTAGGCGCAAAAGCCTACGCTCTAAATATGTCCGCGCATCCTTATCATCCGCAGACCATGGCGCGGCTTTGGCGCATCGTGCGGGAAGAGCGCATCGAGATTGTGCATACACATCTTTTCGCCCCCACCTTGCTGGGCGTGACGCTGGCGCGGCTGAGCGGGCGCAAAGTGGTGGTCACGCGGCATCACTCTGACGCGCTGCATCAGTTGACGAACCCGCTGAAGCGGCGGCTCTATCTGAGTCTGGAGCATTACATCAACCGGCAGGCGCATCACCTGATTGCGCCGTCACGGCGCGTGCGCGAGATACTGGTCGAGCGTGAAGGGGTTGCGCCGGAGAAGGTTTCGCTCATCCCTTACGGGCAAACGGCGGAGCGGTTTGACGCGGTCACGCCGGCGCAGATTGCCCGTGTGCGCGCCGAACTGGGGATGGATGGCCGGTTGGCGCTCGTTTGCACCGCGCGCTTGTATCATCGCAAAGGGCACGTCTATTTGTTCGAGGCGCTGGCTCCGCTCATCGCCGCCGGGTGGCAGGCGACGCTTTATCTGGTCGGCGCGGGCACTGAGCGGGAGCGGTTGGCGCAACTCGCGCAACAGCAAGGGCTAGCTGAATGTGTGCGCTTTCTCGGCTGGCGTGATGATGCCTTGGCGATTATGGCGGCCGCCGATCTGGTGGTGCAGCCTTCGTTGGAAGACGCCCTCTCGTCGGCGTTGATCGAAGCGTTGATGCTTGAACGCCCGATCATTGCCACCGACATCAGCGGTGTGCGCGATACGCTGGCCGACGGCCGCTTTGGCGTGATCGTGCCGCCGGCCGATGCGGCGGCCTTGCGGCAGGCGTTGCGCACAATGGCCGCCGGACTGGAGGCCGCCCGTGAGAGCGCCCGGCTGGGGCGGCGCTACCTGCTGGATTATATGCACGCGGGCCGCGTCGCGGCGCAGCATCTTGCTTGTTACCAGCAACTCCGCGCGGCTTGAAGGAGGAGGAAAAAAGGCCGTAACGATGACCGTCACCCTGACTGAACAACCTTACCCGCTGCGGGCGCGCTGGGCGCGCTGGCTCTTGCTGAATTACCAATGGCCGCGCGGGCGCGACCGGCTTTATCTCACGTTGCGGGCGTTGCTGCGATTGCCGCGGCGCATGGTGATTGACCTGGATTCGAGCCTCTGGGTGCATTGTGACCTGGATGATTACATGCAGCGCTGTCTCTTTTACAATGACGTGCAAGAGTCCGACTGCCAGGTGCTCAAACGGATTTTACGGCCTGGGGACCGGTTGGTTGATGGCGGCGCCAATGTCGGCGTGCTCAGCTTATTGGGTGCGCGCGCAGTCGGCGCACAGGGCCGGGTCTATGCCTTCGAACCTGTTCCGGCGATTCGGGCCTTGCTGCAGGCCAACCTGGCGCTCAATCGCACCAGCAATGTTGAAGTGTTGCCTGTGGCCCTGACCGACGCCGACGGCGAAGTCACGATTATCGCTTCGACCAATGGCAATCTGGGCGCTTCGTCGCTTTATGACGGGACGGTGGGCGAACGGTTGCAAGCGCCCGCGCGCACGCTCGATAGTTTGCTGGCGGACGGCACGGTGAGCGGCTGCGACGTGCTCAAGCTG
>JANOWX010000665.1:0-5080 GCA_031418175.1 Acidobacteriota bacterium
AGCGGTAGAACGTGTAAATGGAACTGCGATAGCGATTCGTTCCGCCGCGCGTCACCACATTGACCGCGCTGCCGGAGGTGAAGCCGAATTCGGCGGCAAAAGCGTTGCGATTGACCTGGAATTCCTGCACGGTCTCGATGCTCAAATTGCGCGTGCGGTTTTGCCCGGAGCCGAAATCATTCTCGCCGCCGTCAATCGTAATCAGGTTGGTGCGCCCGCTGCTGCCGCCGATGGAAAAGCCGGTCGTGGCGAAGGTGAACGACCCGGCAAACTGCGCGCGCGGCGCATTGGAATCCGACACGCCCGGCAAGGTGTACACGTAATCAAGGAAATTGCGATTGAGGTTGGGCAGGTTTTCGATCTGGCGCTGATTGATGGTGTCCGCCTGCTGCGTTCGATCAGCGGGGCATCGGTCGTGACGGTGACTTCGTTGGCGACCGTGCCGACGGTCATCTGCACATCGTAAACGGCGATTTGCCCAATCGTCAGCTCGATGTTTTTGGCGACCTGCGTTTGAAAGCCTGTGGCTTCGACGCGCAGTTCATACAAACCCGGTTGCAATAACGGAAGCTGATAGCTGCCTTCGGCATTTGTTTTCGCCGTGCGCACGATGCCGCGCTCAATACTTTTCGCGGACACCGCCGCGCCCGGCATGACCGCGCCGGCCTGGTCGGTGATGGTTCCCTTGAGCGTCGCCGTCGAAACGTCGGCCTGGGCGAAAGCGGAGATTGCCGCGGCCAGGGTTAATACCAATGGACAAGTTATCCGGAAGGCGCTTCTAGTCATAGTGTCCCCGTGAAGGCAGGCGTGGTTTGCGACTGCCTTCGATTAGAAATTGAGCTTCAGGGCAAACTGGATCACGCGCGCGCCGTAGTTCGGGTTCGTCGCGGTGATCTTGCCGAAGTTGGCGCTGTTGACGTCCGTATCTCCGATGACGAAATTCGGGTGGTTGAGGACGTTGAAAAACTCGGCGCGAAATTCCATGTGCATGCGTTCGCTAAGCTGCGTGCGCTTGATCAGCGAGCAGTCCCAGGCGAATTGCGACGGGCCGTCAAACTGGAGCAACGGAAGCGCGCCGACGTTTCCGGCCGTTGGGTTGAAGAAGACCTGGCCGGTAAAACCAGCGGCATTGTCGAGCGTATCCGGCCCGACGGCGCGGCCTGTTTGCGGGTCAGTCACTTTCGGATCGAGGTAAAAGACGCGGCCATCAGGCAGTTTGCTGATGCCGAACAAATCTCTGATCCGGTCGAGCGTCAGGGTGGAGTCGGCGGTTTGGGCGCCAGAGCGTCCGGCGCGGTTGAAGGTGCCTTGCACGGAGAGAATGGAAAACGGCGCGCCGCTTTGCCAATGAATGATCGAAGACGCTTCCCAGCCGCCGATCACACGGTTCGGAAAACCGCGGCGGTTGAAGAATCGTCTGTCTTTGCCGAAGGGCAATTCGGCGACGAAGTTGGCGTTGACGACGTGTGTGAGGTGGTATTCGGCGCGCGTCCTTTCGAGCTGCGGGCGCGCATTGTCCAGAAAAGGTTCGAAGCGTTGTGAGGTGGTGCCTGATGAATCAGCCAGCAGCTTGCTGAACGTATAATTCAACTGCCCGAAAATGCCGTGCCTGAAGCGGCGGCGGACTTCGGCCTGCAAGGCGTGGTAGTCAGTCTCCGCGCCGTTATAGAGCAGGCTGGAACTGTAGATGCCGGGGTTCGGCAGAAAGGCGGCGGATGCCCCGGCGACTCTTTGCGTAAGGTAAAAATCAGCGAGCGCCGCGGCCTGTCCCGTTTGAATGCGGGTGCGCGCGGTGGCATTGGCCAGCGAGCCTCCACCGAAAGTGGGAATGACAGTCAGTTGCTGGCTGCCGGGGATGTTGGCGCTGTAGGCCGGATTGAAGACGCCGCAGGTCGCCGCCGTGCAACCGGGCGAGTTTGCCGGTCTGGCCAACGCGAGGAAGCCGTTGCCGCGCGCGCGCAGAAAGTCCTGCAGGAACGCATCGCTGAGCTTGATCTGATTGAGATCGATGCCGCGCCAGATGCGGCGGCCCAACGTGCCGACGTAGCGGGCTTCGACCGCGAAGTCGAAAGGCAGTTCGCGCTGGATGCCCAGACTGAGCTGATGCACGTAGGGCTGTCTGATGTTCGGATCAATACCGAAGGCGATGGCAACCGGGCTGACCGCCAGTTGATCGGCGTAGGTGCGCGGCATTTTGAACGTGGCGGCGAGAGGCGGCAACCCCTGGCTGATTCTGAAGAACTGATTGGTCAGCGTGACGGCCGTCGACAGCCCGGCGTTATTCAAGGTGGCGGCGTTGCGCGCGACGGTGATGCCGTCTTCGTTGATGTAAGCCAGCGTGTAGCCGCCACGAACTGCCATTCGGCCGTTCTTGAACGGGTCCCACGCCAGGCCGAAGACGGGCGCGAAATTGTTGAGGTCTTTGCGGTAGAAATCGCCGCTGACAAAATCCACCGAGCCGTTGGGATCGAGCAACACATCCCGGATCGAACGCCCATTGAGCGCCGGTTGCAGGCTCAAGTCATCGCGTTCTCTGACGGGGCTGAAATATTCCCACTTCAACCCGGCTGTCAGCGTCAGGTTGGGCCGCACGCGCCAATTGTCCTGAAAGTAGAAGGCCAGGTCGTCAAACAGGAAGTTGCGGTTGTTGCGAATGCCGGGGATGAAGCCGGAGGTCTTGTCGCGGACTTGCAGCGTTTGCGAGACAGTCGTGACGATGCCGCCCAGAAATGCCAGCCACGCATTCGCACTGGCCAGATTCGTGGCGCTGATCAAGCTTCCGGGAAAATTCGCCGCGGTGAGTTGAATGCCGGCCGGGGCCGAAGCGCTGAAGCCGAAGGTGATGTTCGGATCGCGTCCCTGGAAAAAGTAAAGGTTGGCGCGGACTTGTTGCCAGCTTCCGCCGAAGCGTAGCGCGTGATTCCCCAGAACCAAAGAGGCGTTGTCAATGAATTGGCGCGTGTTGGAGATGCGGCCATTCGGCTGAAAGTTGTTCGTCGCGCGATTGGTAATCAGCGGCACGTTGAAGACCAGTCCGCCGGTGTCTTCCGTGGTGTCGTTGTCAATCGGCGACAGATTCGCGCCGATGCGCAATTCGTTGTGCAGGCGCGGCGAAATCGTCCAGCGCCACGCGCCGACGAGCAGGTGCGCTTGCGCCTTGGTAAACACAACGGGGCGCGGATTGACATCATCGGAAGCCGGGACGTCGTCAAAATTGGTGTTGCGCGTAAAGGTGAATTCAAAGCGGTGCGCGGAGTTCAATTCGTAATCGGAGCGAAAGCCGAAGTTATCCCGGTTGGTCACGCGGCGTTGATTGAATCTGAAACCGGCGGTATTCAGGAAGCGCGTCGGAGTCGAATCGCCGATGTCGAAGTTATTCGCCCGCGAGGCTGAAGGCACGAGGTCGAGCGTCTGGCTCTTGACCTTCGGATCAAGCTGCAGGCCGCTGAGTTGCAAAAGGTTGACCGTTTGCACGGCGCCATCGCTCGGACGCACATAGCGAAAGACGCCGGTCAGGAAATCGTCGCGCACCGGAATGACATTGTTTTTGACGGCGGTGGTCACCTGTCTGAGGCCCTCGTAATAGCCGAAGAAAAACAGCTTGTTTTTGATGATCGGCCCCCCCAGGCGTCCGCCGAACTGGTTGCGGTTGAGAAACGGCGTGCCGACATTTGAAGCGTTATTGAACCAGTTGTTGGCGGCGACGGCTGAGTTGCGATTGAATTCGTAGATGCTTCCGCTGAAGCGATTCGTGCCTGAGGGCGTGATCAGTCTGACCTGCGACGCGCCGCCCGCCGCATCCGCGCCCTGATTGCTCGTTGTGATGGTGAACTCGCCGATGCCGTCCGAGGTGGGGCGATTGACGGCGAAATCCACCGCGTTGGTGCGTAAAATATTATCTTGAATGTTGATCCCATCCTGCGTGATCTGAGTCCAGCCGGGACGGCCGCCGTTGATCACCTCGGGATGCCGGCGACGCCGGCCTGCAGACGCACCAGTTCCAGCGGGCTACGGCCATTGAGCGGCAAACCGAGCACCTGGCGCTGCGTGACCGTATGGCTGATTTCGGTTGAAGTGGTATTGACCAGATTGGCGTCGGCGACGATGGTGGTGGCTTCAATGGCCAGGCCGACTTCGAGCGCGGCGGTAAGCGAATATTCCTGGCCCGGATCAACTTTGACTTTCGTGTAGGAAGCTGAGCGGAAGCCTCGCATCTCGATGGTGACTTTGTATGAACCGGCGGGCAGTTGCGGAAAGATGAAAGCTCCGGCGATGGAAGCGGTCGTGGTTTGTTGCTGATTGGTGGCTTCACTAATGACGGTCACGGTCGCGCCGGCTACGGCATCGCCGCTTTTATCCAACACTACTCCCGCAATGCGGCCGAGAGGAGTCTGGGCCATCAGCAGGCCGGAAAATGCGAGGAGGCTGACAAGAGACCAGACGATGATACGACTTTTCGTAAAACCGCCTCCGGTCAGGACCTGGTTATCCCGGCCTCTGTCCGGGTTTATGTTCCCAAGGAAGTCGCTTCTGGTCATGGTAGCCTCCGTGAAAGCCGGCGCGCTCGAATCTGCTTCGCCTCAAGTTCGGGGAGATCATCCTGACTTCTGCTCCGGCTTGTGTTTGCAGGTCTCGGTGTTGATACACTCCTCGCCGAGTCGCAAACGCGCCACCGGCGCGCCATTGATGATGTGCGATTCGACGATCTCGGCGACATCCGCGGCCTTGACGCCGCCATACCAGACGCCCTCCGGGTAAATCGCCACGTTCGGCCCGTGTTCGCATTGATCGAGGCAGCCGGCTTTGTTGGCGCGCACTTTTGTTTTCAGCCCGCGCGCCGCCAGCTCCTTTTTGAAGGCCAGTTGCAATGCGCCCAGCCCTTCAGGGTCACAGCAGCCACGCGGGTTTTCGGGCGGACGCTGGTTGGTGCAGATGAAGACGTGATGGTCAAACCCCGCCATAAAACTAATCCCAGCAAAACTGAAGGAAATAGGCATGGCGTCGCGGGGGGGGGGGGGGGGGTATAAAAACGCCCGGGGGGCCACCCGCCCCAAGGGCAGGGGGGGGGGGTTGGGAAAAA
>JANOWX010000666.1:0-4251 GCA_031418175.1 Acidobacteriota bacterium
CCGAAGGCAGCATCGGCAAACTCAAGAGCAGCAAATACCGATTTTCAGGCCGCCAGGAACGCAGTGTGGCGACGCAGGAAGCGGCCGGCCAGCGGGCCTTCGTGTCGGCGAATTTGAACACGCTGCTGCGGGATGTGCTCCAACAGGACCAAGCCGCCCGACAGACGCAACGCTGAACGAAGAATCGGCGGCAGCAGCGGGAGAAAAAGAAGAAAAGAAAATGATCAATGAGAGAGGCTCACAAAGGTGCTGTATCGCCTCGGGATTTATGCGACACGCTCAACATAGGCAAGACAGCGTCAGGCATTGAGATGTTCTCCTTCTCGCCGGATGGCCTCATCTTGGCCGCCGCCAGTGACAACGAGACGCTTTCGCTGTGGGACCTAACGCGACGACAACATATCAGCAATGTAGGGCAACACATCCTGCCCGTGCTGGCGGTCGGCTTCGCGCCTGACGGGCGGCGTCTGGTCACGGGCGAGCAAGACAGTTCGGTGCGCATATATACGCGGCAACGCAGCCTGTGGGGCTGGCGGTTGGATTGACGTAGCCAAAGGCCAAGTGGGCGCAACACCGGTTCAGCGCTACGCCGTCCGCACCGAAGTTCAAATCAAATAAGCGCAGCCGATGTCTGGACGCTTTTTGCAAGTATTTGTTCGGTAAGCCCGAATGGTCGCGCGCGGGTAGCGCAACCTGCCGAGCATTCGTTTCTACACAAGTTTCCCCCGCTCCGTAGGAGCGCAATGTTTATAGGGGTTTGCGAACGTTACCCCAGGGCTAATGGCAGCCTTTGCCATCAGCAAAGAAGAAGCGCAATGTTTATAGGGGTTTGCGAACGTTACCCCCTAGCTCCGTAGGAGCGGCATCTGTCGGGCGCAGATGCCACTCCTACGGAGCTAAAAGCCTGTTTTGGCGGCGTTTCTATAAACATTGCGCTCCTACGGAGCGGGGGAAGCACGGACTTGTGTAGAAACGAATGCTCGGCGGGTTGCGCTACCCGCGCGTGAGCCGTCTACATCTTCTTGATCGTGATGTTGGTCATGCTCGCGTCTTTGCTCTGCGACATCGAGACCCAGAATTTTTGCGCCTCCAGCACCTTGCGCGCGGTCTTGCGCCCGCTCTCGTTCTGCTCAATCGGGGCGTCGCCAGTGACTTCATTAAAGGGCGGCGCGTTCTTCACTTCGAGAAACATCAACTGAATCGCTGTGACCGCGCCCTCATCGTAACGCACCGTCATCAGGTCGTCGCCGGTCAGCTTGAATTCATCGGCGGCCTCGCCGCTGCTGGCCGGCGCGCCGAGTTTGGCGCGCACATCGGCCTGTTTCATCCCCAGTTGGATGCCGCGATATTCGATCAGCACTTTGCCTTGCGCGGCGGCTTGCGCGCAGAACAGTAAACCGGCGCTCAGTCCGGCTACGCTTGCCAGCTTCCAGAGTTTGTTCATGGTGTCACGCTCCTTTTCGAAATTTGCGAAAGATAGTCCTGTGATAAAGCGCATCGGGCGTTAGATAGAGCGGGCAGCGAGTTAGGGGTTGGCCGCGACTCACGAGGCATGGCGCGTCTTCCCGGCAGCCGCCTCGAAATCTGCTACGCGGCAAACTTAAAAGCCGAACTCGAAATCCTTACGCCAGAATGACTTTCTTGAACCGGGTTTGGGCCGCATGCTAGCATACGCGCGCAATTCGACAAGCAATTCATCACCCGCTTTTCATCACGGCTTCATTCCGTTTGGGAGTAAGAATCATTGAGTGTCTGGCCTATCTTGTTACTCTTGCAGGAACCCCTCGCCCCGCGCGGCAGCAATCTGGTTGATCTGCTTTTCCGTTCCAGCCCCATCGCCAAATTCGTCCTGGTTTTATTGCTGATCTTCTCGCTCGTTTCGTGGGCGATCATCATTGCGAAAGAACTGGCGACGCGGAAAGCGCGCCAGCAATCGGCAGAGTTCCTGAAAGTGTTCGGCCAAAGCCAGCGCCTGTCTGACTTGCGCGCCAGCACCGCCGCTTTTGGCGAAAGCCCGTTGACGGCACTGTGCGCGGCGGCGGAAGACGAACTGCGCAAACAATCCACGCTAAGCATTGACGCCGTGCAGCGAGCCTTGCAGAGCACGGCGATTGACGAGACGACGCGGCTGGAACGCAGTTTAAGCTGGCTGGCTTCGACGGCCAGCGCCGCGCCGTTCATCGGCTTGTTCGGCACAGTCGTCGGCATCATCATCGCCTTTCAAGGGCTGAGCACCAGCACGACGACTTCGATCCAAGCCGTCGCGCCCGGCATCGCCGAAGCCCTGATCGCCACGGCGGCGGGCATCGCGGCGGCTGTCCCGGCGGTGCTGGCCTACAATCATTATCTGAACCGCATAAAAGTATTCGCGGCGGAGATGGACAGTTTCAGCTTGCGTTTGCTCAACCTGATCGAACGCGAAGCCGGGTCAGTACCGCAACCGTGAGGGAGCGGAATTGGTAATTTGAGATTTGAGATTCAACCGATGGCCTTCACTACACGCAACGGACGCACACAAACCGCGCTGGCCGAGATCAACGTCACGCCGCTGGTAGACGTAATGCTGGTGTTGCTCGTGATCTTCATGGTCACCGCGCCGATCCTGCAAACGGGCATCCAGGTCAATCTGCCCAAAACACGCGAGGCCCAGGCCAACGAAGCTACGCCCGAAGCGTTGATCGTGTCGGTGGACAAGGAAGGCGCGATTTACCTGAGCGGCAAGGACGAGCAGAAAGCGATCAACGTCAACGACCTGCAAAAACTGTTGGGCGAACGGCTGGCGAAATCGAAAGAGCGGCGCGTGTATTTGCGCGGCGATGGCGAGACGCCCTATCGCGTGATCGCTTATGTGTTGGATCAGGCAAAGCGCGTGCAGGCGAACGTCAGTCTGGTGACCGAACCGACGGCAAAGAAGTGACCGCAACCATCGAAACAACCCGATTGACCGCGCGCATGGGGGCTGCGCTCTCCGGCTTGTTGCACCTGCTCGTGCTCGGCTTGTGTTTCTGGTACTTCCGTTCGCCGCTGACCGCAGAGATCATCGCGGCGGGCGCGGGCGAACACGGCGGCAGCGCCATCGAAGTCGGCGTACTTGATGCCGCACAGTTCGAGCAACTCGGTTTCACTAAACCCAAACCGGTTTCGTTCGCTGGTGAAGAGAACACGCCTGGCAACAATGTCGAAGTCGCCACCGCCAAGCCCAAGCCTGCGCCGGATGCAGAGGTGCTGCCGGTTACAACCAAGTCGCCGAAGCCTGTCAAAGAGAACGTCGAAAAGACCGCACGCCCGACCGCGAATCAGACCGAGCAACTGGTGACCAAACAACCGTTGCGCGGCAGTTCATCCAACACTAACGTCGAGGTCGGACGTTCATCCGGCGTACCATCGCCCGCGCTGACCAACGGCGTCGGCGTCGGCAACGCCAATGTCGGCGCGGGCGCGAGCGGCGTGCCGGGCGGTTCGGAATACGGGCGGCGCATCCAGATGATCTTGAGCCGCAATTACAATCCGCCCGGCGGCAATGAAACGGCGGGGCAGCATTTCGTTATCATTCAGTTGCGGATTGCACGCGATGGCCGCATCCTGTCGCTGGCGGGCGGGCGCGTGGCGGGCAGCTACATCAAACGCCGCTCGCCGATTGAGCAGGTCAATTTCGCCGCCGAACGCGCGATCCTCGCGTCGAATCCATTGCCGCCCTTTCCGAATGGCTTTTTGCTGAGCGCGGAGGAAGCGGTGGCGGAGATTTGGTTCCGGTATCCGAAATGATGTACGGCAAACTGTTAGTTTGCCGAAGCCTTGATCTTCAAACCCAATCATCCGCAAGCTGAATATTCGGCTGCCGAGTTCGTTGCACCCCGAATCGCTCGCAAGCTAAAGACCACGGCAAACTAACAGTTTGCCGTACATTGACGCACCACGAATGAAAACAGCTTTTTCCATTCTCGCAATCATCCTGGCGATGTTGACCGTCGCGCCCAACACATCCGCGCAACAAACAAACCAAGACGATCTCAAAAAACAAATCGGCACCATCATCGTCACGCCCGGTAACGGCCCCATGCTCGCCGTCGCCGATTTCCAAGCGCGCGCCGCAGGCGTTGAACCATCCGTCGCCACCTTCAACGAAGTCCTGCTCAACGACCTGCGCTTCGCTGGCATCGCCAATCTCGTCGGCAAGAGTTTGCACCCCAAAACCAAGCTGCCCGATCCCGCCTCGCTCAAACCCGAAGAGTGGACGAGCGATCCGGTGAA
>JANOWX010000667.1:0-5491 GCA_031418175.1 Acidobacteriota bacterium
CGTGCTGTTGTTCGCTGCGGCGGCCACCGACATTACCGAAGATTTCATGAAGGAATATAACAAGGCCAACCCCGGCAGCGCGGCTCCGGCGGCAGCGCCGAAGAAGTAACCTGGGAAATCAAAAGGCAAAAGGCAAAACTCAAAAGGCAAAAGTGCGGCAACGAACTTTTGCCTTTTGACCTTTGCCTTTTGCCTTTTTAGGCACTACGGGAATTTCTGTGGGTAAAGTGAGAAGCTCTTTCAACACAAAGGGGCAAAGTGACAAGGGGACAAAGCCGTTCAAAGTTGGCGCGCCAGGTCTTCACTTTCAGCTTCTTTGTTCCTTTGTTCCTTTGCCCCTTTGTGTTGAAAAGACTTCTTACCCACAAAAATCTCTGTAGCGCCCCTTTTTATGAAGCTGGCTGAACTGGCCGAACAAATCGCCGCCGAATGGCGCGGAGATAGCGACGCTGAAATCACCGGCGTTGCGCCGCTCGACGACGCACAAGCAGGCGCGGTGACCTTGGTCGCCGAAGCGCCGCGTCTGGCGCAAGCCGCAACTTGCGCCGCCACGGCCTTGATCGTGCCGCGCCAACTGGCCGGGCACGCGGCGCTGGCAAGCAGCAACCTGCTCATCGCCGCCCAGCCCAAACTCGCCTTTGCCCGCGCCATTCAACTGTTTTATGGCAAGCCTTACGTCGCGCGCGGCGTCAGTGCCGACCTGGCAATGGATGCGGGCTCGACCATTGGGGCCGCTTGCTCGATCCATCCGCGCGTAACGATCGGACGCAATTCGCGCATTGGCGACCGCGTCACGTTGCACCCCGGCGTTGTTATCGGCGACAACTGCGTCATTGGCGACGACACCGTGCTCTTCGCCAACGTCTCGGTTTATGACGATACCGAAATCGGCGCGCGCTGCCGCATACACAGCGGCACGGTCATCGGCGCGGATGGCTTCAGCTTCACGCCCGACGAACAAGGGCAGCAATTCAAGCTGCTGCAAGTGGGCCGCGTCGTCATCGAAGACGACGTCGAACTCGGCGCGAACTGTTGCGTAGACCGCGCGGGCTTTGGCGAAACGCGCATCCGGCGTGGCGCAAAATTCGACAACCTGATCCAAATCGGCCACAACGTCGAGATCGGCGAAGACACCGTCGTCGCCGCGCTGGCAGGCTTTTCCGGCGGAACGAAGGTCGGCACGGCCTGTATCATCGCCGGCCAGATCGGCACCAACCAGCACATCACCATCGGTGACCGCGCCATCATCACCGCGCGCACTGGCGTGACCAAAAGCGTCGCAGCAGGCAAACTGGTGGGCGGCATGATGCCCGCGATGGATTATCAGGCTTGGCGCAAGTCGCAAGTGTTGTATGCGCGCTTGCCGGAACTGTTCGACCGTTTGAAGAAGCTGGAACGAAAGCATGACGAATAGCTCTGTTTGCCCGTCTCCCGCTACCGAGCTTCGCTACCACAGCTTGGCGCTTTTGGGGTTTAGCAAATAGGCGTGTGCGGTTAGAATCTGTGCGGAGGTACGCTGTGATGGAAGAAACGATCAAACTCGAAATGACCAAAGAAGAAGCCGCCCAATTTCAGCAGCTCTTGAACGAAGGCTTGAGCAAGTTCGATAAGATTCGTGAACAAATGGCACGAGATCAGGATGAGATCGAGCGGTACGGCGCACAGACACAGGCCATCATTGACCGCATGAAGCAAAAGGCGGCTTGAATGTGGAAACAAGTCTTGGACACGTGTTGGCGGATGTTGCGGCTGGCCGAAGACACACAGCAAAACCGCCAGGACATCAAGGCCGTTGAAAAACGCCTGCTTGAGCTTTCCGCCGCGACGGAACAAGAGAATTTGCAGTTGCGGCGGGCCAACGAATTGCTCGCTTTTGAAGTGCAGCGGTTGAATGACGAGTTGCAGCGCCAGCGCGAACGCGCGGAAGGCGAACGTCGAATGCTGAAACTCGAACTCGAAAATTATCTATTGCGTCAGGAACGTGGCCTGCCTTCCGCCAAGCCGGAGACGACGCTCAAACCTGAAGCAGTCGTTTCCGCTCAGGACGAAGCAAATATGTCCAACTCTTAGCCGTCTCGTTCAACAAGTTATACGCCGATGATTGCGCAAATCTGGTTTCTCCAAACGATGCACTGAACATACGAACTCAATGGACATCAACGAAATTCAAAACATCATTCCGCATCGTTACCCGATGCTGCTGATTGACCGCGTGCTCGAGATCGAACCGCTCAAACGCTTGGTCGCAATCAAAAACATCACGATGAACGAGCATGTCTTTCAAGGCCATTTCCCCGGCGCGCCCGTCTTCCCCGGCGTCCTGATTATTGAAGCAATGGCGCAGGCCGGGGCGATTTTGCTCTTCCGCGAAATCCCCAACCGCGAAGAAAAGTTGCTCTATTTCACCGGCATTGACGAAGCCAAGTTCCGCCGCCCCGTCGTGCCCGGCGATCAATTGCGCCTCGAAGTCACCGTGCTCAAATACAAGATGGGCTACGCCAAACTGCACGCCGAAGCGTTCGTGGATGGCCAATTGGTCGCCGAGGCCAACATCTCTTCCGCGCTGGCTGACCGCAACAAAAAGCCTTAAACCTGCGGTGCGCATGCGGCAAAACAAATCCGCAATCCGCAATCCGCAATCCGCATTCGTATGCTTCATCCCACCGCCATCATCAATGCCAGCGCCGAACTAGGCAGCCATGTCAAAGTCGGCCCGTACTCGCTCATCGGCGACCACGTCACGTTGCACGACGGCGTAGAGATCGCCGGCCACGTCGTCATCGAAGGCCCCTGCGAAATCGGCAGGGGCACCGTCATCTATCCCTTCGCCTCCCTCGGCCAGCCGCCGCAGGATTTGAAGTTCAAAGGCGAAGAGACGCGCCTGGTCGTCGGCCAGCGCAACATCATCCGCGAATATGTCACGCTCAATCGCGGCACGGCCAATGGCGGCGGCCTCACGCGCGTGGGCGACGACAACCTGTTCATGGCTCAGGCCCACGTCGGCCACGACAGTCAGGTCGGATCGCACAACATTTTCGCCAATGCCGCGACGCTGGCCGGGCACGTTACGATTGGCGAGCACGTGACGGTGGGCGCTTATAGCGGCGTCCATCAATTTTGCCGCGCGGGCGATCACGCCTTCATCGGCGGCTATTCGGTCGTGGTCAAAGACGCGCTGCCTTATGCGCGCACGGTCGGCAATCACGCCGCCTGTTACGGCGCAAATACCATCGGCTTGCGGCGCCAGGGCTTCGGCAACGAAGCGCTACGCCGCATTCAGCACGCCTTTCACCTGCTGCTGGCGGCGAAGCTGAACACCACGCAAGCGCTGGAACGCCTGAAAGCCGAGCTGAGCGGCATGCCCGAAATTGATTACCTAATCCAATTCATCGAAACGTCGCAACGCGGCGTGACGAAGTGACGAGGTTCCCCATGGAATGGCAACGTCTGGAACAACTGCGCGAACTGCTGCAACACGAAGAAGACTTCGGCAAGATATTCACTTTCTTCTTTGACCATCTGGGTGAGAACGAAAAGTTCATTGCGGAAGGCACGCTGGCCGCAACCGAATTCCACGAAGAGTTGCTGCCCATTCTCGAAAACATCCTCAAACACATGGTCAATCGCGAGGTGCTGGTCGCCCAGTTGCTGCTGACCGAAATCCAGGCGCACCGCTTTTATCACGGCCCCTGTATGTCTGACGCGGGCTTCGGCTGTGTCTTGTATTTCGATGATTTGAAGCTGGGCCTGATGTCGCTCTCGCCGGGCCTGGGTTCGGGCATGGTGCATTACGCGCGCTTCACGACGCTGGCGGTGAGCGGCAAGAAAGCCTTTATCATGCCGCCGCGCCAACGCGAGTCTGCGCATTGAAAAGGAAGTGGCGCGGCATTTTGTGTCTAGCCGCCTTTGCATTACGAAATAAGCAAGGTTGGGCCGCGAGTTCGAATGCCGCAAAATGCAGTCGAAAGGAGTATTGCCGATGAATACGCTATCGTTTGAGGGAGTGGTGCGACAGAATCAGGTTCAATTGCCGCAACATCTGCATTTGCCCGACGATACCAAAGTCGTGGTAATTGTGCTGACAGAAGGCGCGCGCCCAACGGCCCACCTTTATAGTCCGCATCTGGTTAACCCTGCCCTAGCGGCTGATTTTGCGCTGGAAGTAATCGAGGAGAAGCTGGATGCCTAAGTACGACAGCCTCAATTTTGTTCCACCAGCGCCTGTAGCACGAGTCGCCTTGCGCCATCCGCAGATGAATTTGGAATGCAGCGATATTCCAATGCTGATTGATTGTGGCGCGGACATCACGTTGCTTCCTCAAACGGCAGTACAAAGTTTGGGGCTTGCGCCAATGCCAGAGCGCCAATATGAGTTAGCCGGCTTCGATGGAAAAATGAGTCTGGCATGCGCGGTTGAGTTGGCTTTGGTTTTTGAAGGCAAAATCTTTCGTGGGCAATTTCTGTTGATCGAACAAGAGTTCGGAGTACTTGGCCGCAATGTGTTGAATGCCGTCAGACTCACGCTGGACGGGCCGCAACAAGCCTGGGAACTACACCGCTAATAACTTCATCGCCCATGCAATACGGTTTAATCGCCGGCAACGGCCGCTTTCCTTTTCTGGTACTCGATGGCGCACGCCGCGCGGGCGTCGAGATGGCCGTGGCCGCCATCTCTGAAGAAACCGATCCGCGCCTGGCCGAACTGGCGCAAACCATCGAATGGCTCAGCGTCGGCCAACTCGGCAAGCTCATCCGGTTCCTCAAACGCGCGGGCGTCACCCACGCGATCATGGCCGGGCAGGTCAAGCACGTCCAAATTTTCAAACTCAACGCGCTGCCCGATCTGCGCATGGCGCGCATGCTCGCGCGCTTGAAACGCCGCAACACCGACGCCTTGCTGGGCGCTGTCGCCGATGAACTCGCCAGCGAAGGCATCACGCTGCTTGATTCGACGACCTTCCTGCAACCGCTGCTGGCGCGCGCGGGCACGCTCACCAAACGCGCGCCGAACAAACGCGAACTCGCCGACATCGAATACGGCCTGCACGTCGCGCACGAACTCGCGCGCTTGGACCTGGGCCAGACCATCGTCGTCAAAGACCAAGCCGTCGTCGCGTTAGAAGCGATGGAAGGCACCGATGCCACCATTCGCCGCGCGGCGGAACTGGTGCGCGGGCGTCCGTTGACGGTCATCAAGGTCGCCAAGCCAAATCAGGATATGCGCTTTGACGTGCCGGTGATTGGGTTGCAAACGCTCGAAACGCTCAAGGCCTGCCATGTGACGGCGTTGTCAGTGACGGCGGATAAGACGCTGATTTTTGATCGTGAAGAAACGCTGGCGGCTGCGGACAAAAGCAAGATTGCATTGGTGGCGAGCTGATTTCTCCCACGAAGACACACGAAGGGGCACGAAGCATTTTGAAAATCTTCGTGCCCCTTCGTGTGTCTTCGTGGGAGGTTATCTTGAAACTTTCGGCCCGCGCATCTTTTC
>JANOWX010000668.1:0-7927 GCA_031418175.1 Acidobacteriota bacterium
TCCTCTTAACAATCTTGTTAATCCTGTCTAGACCTGCTTATTTTTGCCGGTGAACTTAGGAGAGGAAGACACCAATGTCAGAGGCGTTTTCAGCAAACAGCGCGCCCGGTGGCGACGCATTCGGCGCACTCGAACGCGGCGGGCCCTCGCGCATCCTGGGCAATCTGAGCGGCGCCCGCAAAGCCGCCATTTTTTGCCTGTCGGTCGGTGACGAAGTCGCGAGCGCCATCTTCAAACATCTCGAAGAAGAGGAAGTGCAGAACATCACCAAAGAACTCGCATCGTTAGCGCGCGTCACCTCCGAGATGGCCGATGACGTGATCGAAGAGTTCTATCAACTGATGCTGGCGCGCACCTTTGTCGTGAATGGCGGCATAGACTATGCCAAACGGCTGCTCGTCAAATCCTTCGGCCCCGAAATCGCCAAGCGGCTGCTCGACAAAATCACGCGCTCGCTCGAATCCACGGTCGGTTTCGACGCCTTGCAAAAGGTTGACCCGCAGCAACTCTCCAAACTCTTCCAGAACGAACACCCGCAAACGGTGGCGCTCGTGCTGGCGCATCTCGACGCTTCGACCGCCGCCGACACCGTGCAATACATGCCCGAAGAGTTGCGCGCCGATGTCATCTTGCGCATGGCCAGTTTGCAAACGATTTCGGCGGATGTGATCCGGCGCGTCTCGGTCGTGCTGGATCAAAAGCTGAAGAGCGTCGGCGATATGAACCGCCAATCGGTGGGCGGCATTCGTTCGGTGGCCGAACTCTGCAACCGGCTGAACCGCGATGTTTCGCGCAAGCTGCTCGAAACCATCGAAGAGGAACAACCGGAACTGGCGCTCGAAATCCGCAATCGCATGTTGACCTTCGACGACCTGTTGATGCTCGACGATGTGGGCATCCGCGAAATCCTGCAACGCGTGGACAAGAAGGTGCTGACGCTGGCGCTGAAAGGCACGATCCCCGAATTGCAAAACCGCTTCTTCGGCAACATGTCCGGGCGCGCGGTCGAGATGATGAAGGAAGAACTCGATTTCATGGGCCAGGTGCGCGCCAAGGAAGTCAACAACGCCCAACGCGAGATCATTGACATCCTGCGTGAACTGGACGAGCAAGGCATCATCAGCCTCACCAGCAGCGGAGACGATGCTTATGTCAGTTAAGCTGATCAAGGCGGGCGAGGCCCCCACCCTCAATCCCTTCAGCCCGCCCAGCATGGCGAAGACCAATCGCCCCATCCAATTCGCGCCCACGCCCAGCGTGCCGCCAGCGCCCAAACAGGCCCCCGGCACGGCTGCGGCAGCGTTGGACGCCGCGGCTGAAGCGGCAGAAAAGCAAACCAGAAAACTGCCGGAACCGCCGGGGCAAGGTCAAGAACTACTGGCGGCGGCTTCGGCCAAAGCCGACGGCATTGTCCGCGCGGCCCGCGCCGAGGCCGAACGGCAACTCGTCAGCGCCCAAACCCGCGTGGCCGAAATCGAAGCCGCCGCCCGCGCGCGCGGCCTCGCCGAAGCCCAAGCTGTCGCGCAAGCCCAAGCCCAAAAGGAATTGCAATTGGCCGTCAGCGACTTGCGCGCCCAATTGACGGCCACTTTGGACGAATTGACGGGACTGCGCGCGCACCTCGCCACACAATCCGAACACGAACTGGTGCGGCTCGCCCTGGAAATCGCCAAAAAAGTCGTGCAACGCGAGGTGCGTGTGGATCGCGAAATCGTCATGACCCTCGCGCGCGTCGCGCTCGCGCGCCTGCACAGCCGCGCCAATGCGACGGTGCGCTTGCATCCCGAGGATTACGCTTACGTCTGGTCGCACCGCGAACACCTCAACAGCGAAGGCGCGCTGGAAATTGTCGAAGACCGCACGGTCGGCCTCGGCGGCTGCATCGTGCAAAGCGAACTGGGCGAGATTGACGCCCGCATCGAACAACAGTTCGCTGAAATTGAACAAGAGTTCCTAAGCGTCTAGGGAAGTCGGGGAAGTCTTGTGAAGTCCAGAGAAGTCGGGGGAAGTCTCAATGGCCTGAACTTCTCCAAACTTCACGAGACTTCTCGCGACTTCCCCAGACTTCCCCAGACTTCCCCAGACTCATCACCGACTATGGAAACCAACGACCCCGTCCGCATCACAGCCCCGCTTTCTTCCTACTTCCAACGCCTGGCGAATCTCGATCCGGTGCGGCTGAGCGGCACGATCAAGCGCGCCGTGGGCCTGGTCATCGAGTCGCAAGGCCCATCAGTTTCGGTCGGCGAATTGTGTTATCTGGCGGGCCGCACGGGCGAGTTGGGCACGGTGCTCGAAGTCATCGGCTTTCGCGATTCGACGGTGTTGTTGATGCCGCTGGGCCCGATGCCCGCCGTGCGCGCGGGCGACACCGTCGTCGCCACCGGCAAAGTGGCCGAAGCGCCCGTCGGCCCGAAACTGTTGGGCCGCGTTATCAATGCGCTGGGCGAACCGCTCGACGAATTGGGCGCGGTCGAACACGCGGGCTTTTATCCGTTGCACCGGCGTTCGACCAATCCGCTGGCGCGCGCCAACATCACGCAAGCACTGGGCACCGGCGTGCGCGCGATTGACGGATTGTTGACGGTCGGCACTGGTCAGCGCATCGGCATCTTCGGCGGTTCGGGCGTGGGCAAATCAACGCTGTTGGGCATGATGGCTAAAAATGCGACCGCCGACGTCAACGTCATCGCCATGATCGGCGAACGCGGGCGCGAAGTGCGCGAATTTGTCGAACACGAACTGGGGCCGGAAGGTTTGGCACGCTCCGTGCTGGTCGTCTCTACCTCTGACGATTCGCCGCTCGTGCGCATACGCGCCGCGCTGGTGGCGACCGCCGTGGCTGAATACTTCAAGGACATTGGTTCACAGGTGCTGTTGATTATGGATTCGCTGACGCGCTTTGCGATGGCCCAACGCGAGATCAGTTTGGTGGCCGGCGAGCCGCCTTCTTCCAAAGGCTACACGCCCTCGGTGTTCGCGCTGTTGCCGCGCTTGTTGGAACGCGCGGGGAATTTCAGTACGGGCGGTTCGATCACGGCCTTTTACACCGTGCTGGTCGAAGGCGACGATATGAACGAACCCATCGCCGACGCCGTGCGCGGCATTCTGGACGGCCACATCGTGCTGTCGCGCACGCTGGCCGCGCGCAATCATTATCCGTGCATTGACGTGCTGCACAGCGCCTCGCGGCTGTTCAATTCCGTCGCGACCAAGCCGCAAGCCGCCGCCGCCGCGCGCGTGCGCGAGATGCTGGCCACTTATGCCGCCGCCGAAGACCTGATCAACATCGGGGCTTATCAAAAAGGCGCCAATCCGCGCATTGACGAAGCCATCGCGCAATACGACCGCATCAACAGCTTCCTGCGGCAAGACCGGCACGAGCAGGCCGAATTCAACCCGGTCGTCGAACGCCTCACGCGCGAATTCGGCCCCGCGCAGGTTGAGGGCGCGCGATGAAACGCTTCAAGTTCAGGCTGCAAACGGTGCACAACCTGCGCGCACAGCGGCGTGACGAAGCCGAACGCGCCCTGCTCAAAGCCGCCGCCGAGGTGGCCGCCGGTGAAACGGCTTTGGCCGAATTGCAACGGCAACGCGAAGCTGCCGAAAGCAAAATGGCCCGCGCCACCGGCCAGGTTTACGCCGACGAACTGGCGCTGCAATTGGGCTATCTGGAATTTCTGGCGCAACGCGAACGCGCCTTGCGCAACCGGCTGGCCGAGTTGGAGCAAACGCGCGAAGCCGTGCGTGCCAGTGCGCTCGAGGCCGCGCGCGCCGCCGAAATCACTAGCCAGCTCAAGCAACGCCAACAAGCGCGCCACGCGGCCGAGGCCACGTTGGCCGAACAAAATTTTCTGGATGAGATGGCCGCCAACATCGTGCGGCGCGGCACGGAGAAAGAAAATGTCTAAACTATTTTTCCCCTTCGATCTGACGAATTCCCTGCTCGCCGAAAAACCGCTGGCTGAGAAATCCTCAGCGCCAACCAGCCACCCGGCGCACGCCAACGCCTTCGACGCCCTGTTGCTAGCGCAAATGAAAGAAGCTCAAAACGCCAGCCTGCCTGAAAGCTTGCCTGAAAGTTTGAAGACTGACCTAAGTAAAAGCCTGGCTGAAGAATTCAACGCGCCGGACGAACATCGCACGGTTACGCCAGCTTCAACCGAAAGCACAGCCACTGAATCGGCGCCGCTTACAAGCCCGCCGGAAGAAAGTCTCAAGGAAGCTGCGGACGAGCCGGTTGCTGCTTACGGCATCGCGCCGCTCGCGCCACTGCCAGCGCCCAACCTCACAGACAACGTTGCCGAATCAAGTGAACAGACAGATCACGCCGCGCCGCCGGCTGAACGCGCCGCCGCAACCGCCGCCGCCCAACCAGCCCGCAGCACTTGGCATTTCGACCGCAATCTACCAAGCGAGGCCGCGCCCGCCAGCACCTTCACGTTCGCCGAACCAGCCAGGCCGCAAGTCGAACTGCCCGGCTCAACAGTCCAAACTGCGTATACGAGAACAACGCAAAAGGCGCAACGAAGTTTGTCTGGCGAACCGTTGCAGTCGCAGCGTGACGGCGCAAACGCGCGCGTGCCGCAGCCTGCCAACACTGAGCCAACTGTGGGAGCAGTCATAGAATTGCCGCAACGGCTGAACGCCGCCACACAACCAGAGCAGCTTGCAACGGCCACGGCGCGGCAAGCCGAGGGCTTCAAACAAACACGCGTCCTGCCAGCGGAACCGTTCGAGACCGTTACGCCCAGCCGCACTGACACCGGTCAACCGGCTGTGGCAGCGCCCGCGCAACCGCCCGCGCAACCGGTTGAAGCCCGCCCCGCCTACTCAGCGCCTGCGCCAAGCCATTCGCAAGCTGGCCCGGCGCTTCGCTTTGGCTTTGAATTGCCGCCAGCGCAACTGGGGAACACCGGCAACGAGCAGCCTGCCACGCGATTGGACAGCGCCGTTTCAACCAGATTGAAATCAACTGTGCCTGCTGCCGCGCCGTTGGACAGTGCCGTGCGGCCAACGCTTGAACAGGTAAATGAAGCTGTGGGGCTGGTGGCCGGGAACTTTGACGAGCCTGAACTGACCGGGCCGTCATTGCCAATAGTTCTACCTGACGAGTCAAAACACGTTATTGCCGAACCAGCGCATGCCAAGGCCCTGCGGCCCGTTGCCGTTCAGGCGGCAGCGCATCCGGAACCTGTCAGCCAGCCGTTAACGGCTGGCCAGGTCGTGCGCACGGTGCTGAAAGATGACTATCCATTTGTGCGGCCCGCGCTGCCAAACGCGGCGACGCCGTATGCGCCACCCGCCAGGCCGGAGTCGAGTGTGCCGCCAGCAACCCCAGTTGCCACGGCATCAACCATTCCACAGCCGCAGCCGGGCGCTGCCGCATTGATCGTGGCAGCGGCGGAACAAACCGCAACGCTGCTGATGAAGCCGCAGAGTGCGCCTGCGCCGCCGTCAGCCACAACGATTATTGAGACAGCCACAGCGCCTGCGCCACGCCGCACGCTCGACGCAGGATTGCAGCCGCAGCCGGTTCCCGCGTTCAGCGCAGCGCCCATTCCACCCGCGTTGCGCGACACTGACGACGGGTTGGTGGCCGCGCGCCGCACACCTTTCTCAACAGTGTTGCCCGAACGGTTGAACAAGGCCGGACAGCGCACCTTCCAGTTGGTGCTGCAAGCGCCAGCACCCGTGCCCGCGCAAACCCAGCGCGCTATCGCCAACGAATTGCCGCGTGCATCGGCTGCGCAGGCGGCCAGGTTTCAGCAACCCGCGCCACTGCCGCTGCCGCTAGAGGCCACTACCGCCCCAGGATGGCCCAGCACTGAGCCAACGGCGACGGCTGAGCCAAGCGCCAGCAAACCGCAAGCTCACACGTTATCCGTTTCCGAGCCCGGCGCAATTGCTGCTGCCGTGCCAGACACTCAAGTGCTAACGCCCTTGGATCATTGCGAGGCCGAGACCTTGCCGCCAGAGCTTGTGCCAGAGCTTGTGACGGAGCCGTTGCGCGCCAGCTTGTCAAAAATCGAGCAGCACCTTTCAAATTCTGTTCAACAGATGGGCAGCAACGTTGAGGTTGCAACTCAGCCAGTGCCTGCGCCAATCGTGCAGAGCGCGCCAGTGTCTGTCGCAAGCCGCGCCCTCGGCCGGCCTCAAGCTGTGACTGTGCGCGAACTCATAGGGCCGCGATTTTATCCGGTTGAGAGGGCCGAGCCGGCGGCCAGCACGCCGGAACCAGTCACGCCTGATTTGACTGACGAAGGGCTGGGGCAGCGCCAAATTCCTGATCGGCAAGTGCCGCTAACAACCACTGAAGGTGTCGGGACGTTGACACCAATGACAGCGGCGGCGGCTGAACTCACCGCGCAACCTGTCGAAACACGTCACACTGCCCCCCTTGCACCCGCTGCTTTTTCAACGAACGTCACCACCAATCTATGGGCGGCAAACCTCCTCTCAAACAATTCGGCAGTCAATTGGGCGGCCCCCAAACCAGCCCCAGCCATTGCGGGCGCAGCGCGTTGGACGGCAACCATCAATCAAATAACACAGCCAGTAACACAGCCAGTAACAAGCACCGCCGTCACAGAACGACTGCCGTTGCCGGCGCTGAGTGCGCCCTTGACAGCCCTGACCGGCAACGCCGTTGAAGCACCGCTGACAGCCAACCCGCGCGCGCGAACTACCGGCTTACCAGCCGATCAAGCGGCGTTTACACCGCCGGTGGTAAACACGGAACCCGCGCCGGCACAGCCCTTACAGCGTGCTGAGCCGCTCGTTACAGGTTTGGCTGAAATTACGCCGCTGCCGACAACACCGCACGAAGCGGCCAGCCCGCGCGCAGCCAGCCCGCGCGCAGCCAGATGGAATGAGCGAGCGGTTGATAACAAAGCGCCAGCCGCGCCGTTACTGGCGCGCGCTGCACCGCAAGTCACGCCAGCCGCGCCGGCTGAAGTTGAAACCCTAGCCGCCCCGGCCCTGCGCCGCGCCGGAGTCGAGTTGAAGCCAGCGGCTGCGTTTGAAGCCGCGCGGCCTGAAGCCGCGTTGGAGGTAACGGATGAAGCGCCCGTCAATGCCGCTAAGGCGCCGCTCACGCCTGAGCGTGGCACCACAGTTGCACAGCACACTGGCACACGTGACGAAAACTTCAGTCACGTGGCGCGGCAGTTGGCCGAACCTTTAATCACGGCCAGCGCCGGGCTTGAATCCAATGAGCCGCGCACCATCCGGCTCAAGCTACGCCCCGCAGCTCTGGGTGTGGTGGAAATCGAATTGCGCTACGACGCCTCGGGTCAGCTTAACGCCCGGCTGACGGCGGAGCGCGAACAGACTACGCACGTGTTGCGCGGCCAACTGGGCCAGTTGCGTGAGGCGCTGGAACAAGCCGGCCTGCAAGTCGGAACTTTGGACATCGCCACCAGCAGCAGCAGCCCAGAGCAGCGCGGCCAAGGCTGGCACGCCGGCGGGCAAGACGCGCAACACGCCCACACACCCCTGACGCGCATGCCTGCCCCGGCAGCTTTTGCTGTGGAGCCAACGCCGCCGGGCGGCCTCGCAACCGCCCAAGACCGGCTCATCAACTTGCACGCTTAGACCGGTTGGCCAAGGCCGCGCAGGCTGCGCCAAACCGCTGCTGGCGGCATTTCGGCGGCACGCCCAAACGCGTGCGCAGAGAAAATTAGATGACGATCAATCCGCATATTCTGACCGGCTTGAACACGGCCGGAAAGCCTGACGCCCACACAACCGAGACGGCCAACAGGTCGCGCCAGGGCGTGGACGCCAACACCTTTCTGACCTTGCTCATCGCGCAGTTGAAAAATCAGGACCCGCTCGAACCGCAGCAGGGAGCGGAGTTCGTCGCGCAACTCGCGCAATTCAACGCGCTCGAACAACTCACCAGCATCAATGACCGCATCAATCA
>JANOWX010000669.1:0-3242 GCA_031418175.1 Acidobacteriota bacterium
CTGGGTGCGGTCTTGGTGGCCGATGAACCGTTGCCGGTGGTTTTCTTTCAGCATCAGTCTATCCGCCAGACCGCACGCTGGAAGCGATGCGTACCCAGGGCTACTTCACTGTCACGACTTGCCCCACAAACGTGATGCCAGCGGTCAGCGCCACCGTCGCGGTAGTTGCGGCGACATTGGCGGGCCGGGTCACGGCGATGACAGCTTGGGTTTGATTGGCGCTGGCCGTGGCCGTGCCGCTGGCTTGCTGGCCGTTGGCGTAACCCGCGTCGAGCTTCACCGAAAAGCCGTTGACGCCGGCGACGCTGGGCGCGGGTGAGCGCGTCGTCCAGCGCACCTCGAAACAATCCTTGTTCGCGCCGGCCAGACAGTTGGCGAGTTTGGTGACGCCCGTCACTTCGACCACGCGGCCCGTCGGGCGCGGCGTGCTGCTGGATGGTTGGCCCAGCGTGAAGGTGACGTTGTGCGTCGCCGTGCTGGGCGTGTGGAAGGTGGTGTGGAGCGTGGTCTTGATCGCAGCCGCTGGGAAGGTGTCGCCTTCGACGGGCACGATGGCTTCGCGCAAATTGCCGGCCACGTTGTTGAGTTTGCCGTCGCGCACTTTGCCGCCTTCGTAATTCACCCGCACCGTGAGGTCGAAGTTCACGATCTGGGTGAGCGTGGGAACATTCGCCGACCATTTGACGCGCACGCCCTGGCCCGGCGCCATCGCCGCGCTGGTGATGGTGATGGTGGGCGCGCCCACGATTGGCGTAATGCCCAGGTCGGGATTGATTTGGACGTTGGGTTGCACTTGCGCGGCGGCCACGACGGCGAGCGCGCTGAGCGCCATGAGGGCGCGGAAGAATTGACGAATCATGGTTTGCCTCCGATCAGCTTGTTGCCAAACGCGGTTTCACTTGAATGTTTTGGTGACGGTCTTGGTGTTGTTGGTTTCGTTGACCTCGACCGACGTGTTGTCGGGGTCGGTGATGATGCGGAAGGTCATCGTGCGCACCGACGTCGGCACGGGATGCACCAGGGTGAACACCTGCCCCGGCGCCGGCGCGTAAACGATCAGGCCGTTGTAAGACTCGATTTCTGGCGCGCCGTCTATGCCGACCAGGCAGCGCGTCTTGAAGCCGCCGATGGCCCCGCCTTGCACGAGGCCGGTGATTTTCACGACCGCATTGCGGATCGTCCCTTGCGGATTCACGCTGTCCGGGGCGTTTTCCAGCGTGGTGCTCAGGTCAAAGCCTGCGGGTGGTGGCGGCGCGGTCGTCGTGTCGGTCACGGTGGCCGTCAGGGCGACGGTTTTGGTGACGCTCGGATTGTTGAATTTGGGATCGAAAGTGACCGTCACCGTGCCGCTTTTCGCGCCCGGCGGCAGATTGGCCGGCAGCGTCACGGTGATCGTGTCCTCCGCCGATTGGAAGGCCGTGCCGATGACGCCGAAACGGCCCGACGCCGGGCTAACGGTGAACGGCGCGGTCACGGTGATCGTGTAATCAGCGACTTTGCGCGACACGGCCTTGAACGTCAGGCTCTTGCTTTGCGTTTTCGGCACCGAGCCGAAATTCAGCGCGGTGGGCGTGACGCTGAAATCCTGGGCCAGCGCGCGCGGCGCGGCGCTCAGCCAGGCCACGGCCAACAACAGACCAATCAAACTGTGCTTCATTGCTTGCCTCCTGCGGGCGGGCGCAGCCACGGCCACGCCCGCCCAAGGTTTCAGAATATCTGGTTCTTGTTGGCGGTCGAGGTCAGCACCTTCTGCCCCTCGATGTCGCGGCCGAAGAGCTTGACCGTCGCGTCGGCACTCTTGACCGTGCCGTTGCACTGGCCGCCCTGGAAGACGCCGATCTTGGCGCTGCGCGCGGTGTGGTCGGCGATGGCCTTGACGTTGGTGTTGCAAGAATTGCCTTGCACAAAATTCAGCTTGCCGCTCACCTCAAAGGTCATCACTTGCGGATTGGCGGGGGGCGAGAGCACGTTCCATTTCACTTCGAGACAGGTGACCTCGACGCCGCAGCCGCTGGCGACCAGGGCGACACTGGTGATGGCGACCTGGGCGGTGCGCGCCAACTGGATTTCTTTTTTGGCCTGTGCCGCGCTCCCGGCCGGGCGGGCCAGCGCGAAGAAGGCGAACAGGACAGCCAGGGTTATCAACGGAAGAGTTTTACGAATCATGAGAGTTGCTCCTTTTACGTTTGCTGTTTTGGGTGATTGGCTGGCCGCAAAGGGGCGTGACCAGCCGCGTTCGGTGGTTGCGTGATTATTTTTTCGCGCGCGCGTCGAATTCGACGGTGACGGCGAGTTCGTCGTTATTGCCCAGCTTGGCGCCCGCGATTGCTGGCGGGCCGCCCACCAATTCGCGCGCCGGGAAAGTCGTGAAGCCGATCAGGATGGCGCTGAGCGAATCGCCCTGCACCACGGCCCGTTTGCCGCTGAGTTGGCCGATGGGCGTCGCGAGTGATTCGGTGGTGAGTTCCACGTTGCGTGTGATGCGCTTGCCGCCTCTCAGCGCGACCTCGAAGGGCAGATTGAAGGTGAGCAGGCCGCTCTTGCTGTCAAAATTGAAGCGGCCCGGTTTCACCTGCGTTGTGCCTTCGCTGCCTTTGTCGCCGCGAAAGGCCCAGACGTGGTCGGTGTTGATCTGGCCGTTGGCGGCGTCGGCCACCTTGGCGGTGAAATTCAGCGTGCCGCGCGCCGTCTCGATGATGTCCCAGCCGCCGCTGGCGTTCTTTTTGCAAAGCTTCAAGGTGACGCCCGTGGTGACCTGGCGTTCGGCGAACAGGGCGTGCGCGGCCAGCGCCGTGACGGCGGCGCAAACGAAGAGCACAGTCCAAAGTGGGCGTCTGGTTTGAATGAGCTTCATAGCAAGTTCCTCCTGGAAACGTTCGGTTGATACGTGGGCGAATTCAACAAACGGGAACGCGCTGTTGCGTGGTAGCGGCGCTCCTGACGACGGGGCGCAAGATACGCGGAAGGCGGGTCTGAAGTCTTAAAGGATGGCTGAATTGCTTTTCAATTTTTTATAAAAGAACTTTGAAAGAATTTTGAAGAGGGCTGTGTTGTACGTTTGCCCCACTCTATTGGCTGGCTGTGCGCCGCTCGTGAAGGCCAATTTCCGAGCTTGTCCTACGCGATAGTTTCAGCGCCGGTCGCGCTATTGAAGGCAAAGAATCAAGGTATCGTCTCAATAATTCGGGGCGGCGTGTCAGTAGCCCGACCGTAAGGAAGGGCTGGCATCCGCAATCAAGCCC
>JANOWX010000670.1:0-3457 GCA_031418175.1 Acidobacteriota bacterium
GCCATCACCGACAAGCCGACGGCCCACCACGGCAGGCTGCGGCTGGCGAGGAAATAGCCTTCCAACTCATCCGATTTTTTGGTCAGGCGCATGCCGTCGTAAGTGATGTAAACCAGATAAAACGCGACAATCGCCCAATCGAGCCAATGCATAGGTGTTCAGACCTCAGACCTCAGACCTCAGACGGGCTGGGGGTTATTGAAACTGCTTTGAGATGTACCACAGCACGGTGATCAGTGCGATGGTGTAGACGATGACGGTGAGATAGACGCGGTTCCAGTGCGGATATTCGTATTCTTCGTTGTTCTGTTCTTTCACCTATCAACTCCTTTGCTGAAATCAGTAGCCCGCCGCGCGCCAATCGCCGATGGCATCGCGCAGTTGGTTGACGAATTCGAAGACTTCGCCCGCCGCCAGCGCCGCTTCGGTCTTGCCGATGATGCGCAACAGGTCAGGCGTTTGGCGGCCCAGTTGCTCGGCCAGCGTGAGCAATTGGCCCTTGGCGATTTCGACGGGCTTGTCCGCCGCGCTCGCGTACAGGTTTTGAATCTGTGTGAGCCGGGCCGCCAGCGCCTCCGCCGTCAGCCCCAGCAGCGGGGCGTAACGTTCGCGCTGTTGCCGCAGCAGTTCCCAGACCCAAATCTCCGGCGGTTGCTGGCCCGGCAAATAAAGGATGGTCGCGGCTTGCCCCAACTCTTCCGCGCGTTTTTGCATGCGCGCGCCAACGGCCCGCGCATCGCCATCTAAGATAAAAACCACGTCCCGGAGTTTGCGAAAGCGGGCGAAGGTTTCCAGGTGCGCCGGGAACTGGTCTTTGCCGGTGTCGCGCCCGACCTCGATGTCGTTTTGCAGAAAATCCAGTTCCGGCCCCAGGTGATCCAGCGCGCCGCGCACGAAGGCTTCGGCCTCTTCGTCTTCGCAGAGAATGGAGAGCAGGTTTTGCGAACGTCCGTAAAGGGATTTCTGCATGATGTCGCGGTAAGCTTCGCGCCGCACGACGTTGTCCGGGTTGCGTTCGAGAAAGACGCGCGCCTCGGCGGGCACGGTTTCGAGAATGACCGGGCTGTGCGTGGTCACGACGATCTGCAACTGGTTGCGCAACGCCAGCCGCTGCAATTCGAGCATCAGCATTTGCTGTATGTAGGGGTGCAGGCCGGTTTCGATCTCGTCAATCAGCACCAGCGCGCCGCGCAATTTTGAAATGCTCAGCGAAAGCCGCAAGACGGCGCGTTCGCCGGCGGACATATGAAATTCCGAGTAGTTGGCGCCCGCCCCATCTTCATCGGCGCTGCGTTCGGCGAAAAGGATGTCGCGCAGGCCGCTCGATAAAACCTTCAGGCTGTCGTAACGAAAGCTGAGGATGCGTTGCGCAAAGGCGATGTTCGAAGCGTCCACCACCCACGTGTCAAACTGCCGCCGCGCCATTTGCAACACGCTGCGGACTTCGGACGGATTGCTCAGGCTCGCCAGCGTTCTCAGATACAACTCCCGCGTGGGCTGGCTCCCGCGCTGCCGCCCCAAAAAACTGCGATTCCATTTGTCCTTGCCGCGCGCCCAGCGCATGGAAATGGGCTGGTTGTCCGTGACGTAGGAAAACGTGATCTCCGCCTGGCGCGCGGCGTCGGCGGGCGCGCCGTTGGCGGCCCTGGCCTGCGCGCGGAAATCCGGGAAGAGGCGGGCGGGCGTGTAGTCACCCGCCCTTGCGCCAGACGCCTGAAAGGGCGACAAGCCGCGCACGATTAGCTCGGCATCGCTGGGGTAGTCACCCGCCCTTGCGCCGGGCACCTGATAGGCGCAGGCCAGCGCAAACAGCACGGTGGATTTGCCGCAACCATTCGGCCCTGCCAGCACCGTCACCGGAAAGGGGAACGGCACGCGCAAATCCTGAATCCCGCGCAGCCCCTTGATCGTGACGTCCACCAGCGCGTCGGCGCGGTTGGCCTGCTGGCTTCTGAGCTGCTTCCAAATTTGTTCGAGTTGTCGTTGCAAAGGTGTCATGCCGTCAACCTCTCCAACTCTGAAATCAGTCTTTCGTGCAACGCCGGCACATACGCCAACTGCTCCGGCTTCATCAACACGCTGCGCCACACGGTCAACGCCGGCGCATCCCAAACCAATTCTGGATAGCGCGCCAACAACTGCGGTTTCAGATTCAGCTTCGCCAGGTAAACCGGGTGTTGCTTGTCATTCATCAACGCCTCGAACACGCGGTTGGTCAGCGCATTGATCCGTGACACTTGCCAGCCGTCCGTCACCGCAAAGAAATTGACGATGTCGAGCGACGGTTCAACCAGCAGCCGCAACTGTTCGGAAGATTCAATCAGTTCAGCCCAGCGCAACGCCGCCTGCCGCGTCTTGCGCAGCACCGCGCCAAGACCGTCAGCCGTGAGTGGAAAGCATTGCAGCGTCGCCCACAGCGCCGCCGCCGCCGCGCCCGCGCGCGAACATTCCAGGCTGATCTCGCCCAGGTGCAATTCGTGCGAGGTGAAGTAGGTGTAGGGCGAATCGTGTTTGTAAAAGCGCCCGACCGTCGGATCGCGGAAAAGCACCGCGCCGCAGCCATACGGTTGCAAGCCGTGTTTGTGCGGGTCAACGACGAGGCTGTCAGCCTTGGCAATGGCGCGAAAGGCCAGCGCATCTTCATTGCGCAAGGCGTCCGGCACGTCAGCCAGCAGTTTGAAAAAGCCGCCGTAAGCCGCATCCACGTGGATGCGAAAGTCATAGGCGCGCTGCAACGCGACGACCTCTTGCATCAAGTCAACCGCGCCCAACGCCGTCGTGCCCAGCGTCACGACCACCGTGCCGATGCGTCCCGTCTTGAGATAGGTGCGCAGGTCGTCCACATCCAGCCGCCCGCGCGCATCGCTGCGCAGCCTTACGTTGCGCGCGCCCAACACTTCGCACATCCGTCCGTGCGTGTAATGCGCCTCTGCGGAAAAGGCGATGGCTTTGTCAGGATGCAGCGAACGCGCAACCCAGAGGGCTTCCAGATTGGCGATGGTCCCGCTCGAAGTCAGATGGCCCAGATGTTGCGGATAGCCGAACATGCGCGCCAGTTCGGCCACGGCTTCGATTTCCATCTTGGCCGTTGCGGGGCCGCCATCCAGCGCGTGATTGTTGGGATTGATTTGCAGCGCCAGCATATAAGCAAGCGCGGCGATGGCGTGCGGCGGTTTCAGCATCTGCCCGGCATAGCTGGGGTGAAAGAACGGGTAATTGTCGTCGAGACGCGCGAGCAATGCGGCCAACACGGCGCGCGCCTTGTCTGCGGGCACGTGCAGCGTTTCGTCCGTGTCGTAAGCGTGCCAACGGCTGGCCTGCCAGGCGGCGAATTGTTGCAGCGCGTCGGGCAACAATTCCTGCTGGGCGGATTGCGGGGGCGCTTGATGATGTGGTTGGTCGGGCATAAACGTTGAACTGGTCGGACGGAATTTTGTCTGTCCTACGCCGGGGGGGC
>JANOWX010000671.1:0-6552 GCA_031418175.1 Acidobacteriota bacterium
CTGGGTGCGGTCTTGGTGGCCGATGAACCGTTGCCGGTGGTTTTCTTTCAGCATCAGTCTATCCGCCAGACCGCACGCTGGAAGCGATGCGTACCCAGGAACGTGCCCTTTTAGCCGGTCGCAATGATGAAAACGCGAGCACTCATTCTGATCTTGATGCTTTGGTGGTGCGGCACGAGCACGCGCCCCGGCGTCACCGCGCGCGCGCAGGAGTTGACCGTCACGGCCAGCTTCAGCGGCCAACCGGTCAACCCCGGCACGCCGCTGGAATGGAAGCTGAGCCGCCCGCTCGCGCCCAACGAAGGCCGCCCCGCCGTGCTGCTCGGCGCGACCGATGTGACCAGCTTGATGTTGATCGGTTCGCAAACGCTGCGCTACGAACCGCGCGCCGTGCCACTGCCCAGCGGCGAAACGCCAGTGACGATTTATCTGGTCACAGCGAATGACGAATGGCGTGAACTCGCGCGTTTCGCGTTGCGCGTAGTCAGCGCGCCCGCCGCCAACGCGCCAAGCGCTGCGCCCAACGCGCCCGCGCCCGAAACAACCGCAGCCACCGATGCGGCCAGCGCCAACAGCGCCGCGCCCACACCCACGCCGCGCACTTTCGGCTTCGACAAGTTCGAATGGGTTCCGCAACTGAACCTCGGCCTCAAAGCGCAATTCGCCGAGACGCATTTCCCCGCCACGAACCGCCCGCAACGCGCGACCTTCAACGATTTCACGCTGGGCGGCACGTTCCGCTCCGCCATGGCGCGCGGCCCGTTCAGCATCCAAACCCAGTACGACATGCTCGGTTCCAGCTTTCGCGGCGAAGCCCTGCGCTTCGGCCAACTGGGCCAGCAAGCGCCCTACATTGACCTGTCGAATTACCAGATGCAGTTTCAATACGGCGTGTCGCGGCTGGTCATGGGCCACACTAGCTACGGCGCGCAGCGGCATTTGATTAACAACTTCAACAGTCGCGGGCTGACGCTGACGATGCCGTTTGCCAAACGTTTCGACGTGACGCTGGCCACGATGAATTCGACCAACATCGTCGGCTGGAGCAATTTTTCCGGCCTGTCGAACGTGCGCCACCAGTTTTACAGCGGCACGCTCGGCTTTGAGGTTTTGCACGCGCGCCCCGGCGCGTTGCGCCTTGAGGTCGGGATGCTGACTGCCTATTCGCAGCCGCGCGCCAATTTCAACCAGGGCAACGTCAACGATCTGGAACGCAGCCAGGGCGGCACGGCGCGCGTGAAATTCAGCGACCAGACGCAACGCATCCGTTTTGACGGCGGCTTCACGCGCAGCCGTTTTAATAACCCCGATGATCCGCTGCTCAGCCAGGGCGCATCCGTTGTCGCGGTGAATATCAAAACCCGCAACGCGCGTTACGCCGACCTGAGCGTTGATCTGCTCAAAGAGTTCATGTTCCGCAAACCGCCTGCTCAGCCGGGCGCTGCGCCGGGGCAAGCGCCTGACACCGCGCAAATTCGCAAGCTCAACCTCACGCTCAACGTGCGTTACGAACGCGTTGATCCGCTTTACCGCAGCATCGGCGCGCAAACCCAGGCCGACCGCAACAACACACAAGCCGAACTGAGCGGCTCTTACGGCGAACTCAACTTCAGCGCCGGGCACACGCGCTTCAACGACAACCTGGCGGGCATCCCCACGTTGTTGCAAACGCTGACCGGCACCGATGCCTTCGCCATCAACATGCCGCTCTCGGTGTTTGCCAAAACGCCGCAACAGGCTTCGTCGGAACAACCGCAGTTCGCGCCGGCCATGTTACTGCCGCGTCTGGGCTACACCTTCACCCGCATTCGCGCCCGCGCGGGCAATCAGCCACGCGACTTCGATAACTTCGGCGCGTTGCCCAACCAGGCGAACTACGTGCAAACCATCGCCGCCGAATGGCAGTTCACCAACTGGCGCGCGACCTATCAACTCAATCACTCGCTGACCGACAACCGCGCCGTGGGCCGCGAACGCAGCGACTTGCAAAACTTCGCCCACGTCGTCGGCATCGGCTGGACGCCGCGCCCGACCTTGCAGGTGAATTTCGACGTGAATTTTGAAGACGCCAACAACCGCGAACAGGCGCAGACCAATCGCGTGCTGCGCTTCGGCGTCAACACCAACTGGCAGATGACGACGCGCCAAACCTGGAACGCGACCTTCACCACCATCGGCGCGGGCAATCTGGTGCGCACCCAGCGCAACCGCAATCTGGAATTCGACCTGCAATGGGCTTACCGACTGACCCGCGAGCACCAAAATAGGTTTAAGAAATACCAGGTCAACTATTTCGTTCGTTACTCGAATCGTTATGCGCGGACGTTGGATTCCGTGTTCGGATTTAACTCGCTGACGCGATTGAACACGTTTAACACGGGATTGAATTTCATCTTTTTCTAAACGGCAGTGCGTTTGAGTTGAGATTGAATGCAAAAAGAGATTACGGAACAAACGGAAATAACGGAACAGACGGAAGCTGGTTTGGGTTTCCGTTTCCGTCTGTTCCGTTATTTCTGTTTGTTCCGTAATCTCTCTTTTGCTCCGTTATCTTATCGCTCAAAGCAAGTCGTTGGTTCGGAGTTATTTATGCAGAAGTTACTCACAATGTTCTTTCTCATTGTTACTTTCACGGTAACCATTTCCGCGCAACAGGAAATCAAAGTCAGCCCGGCGAACCTCAACGTCTACAGCCAGGGCGCGACGACTTACTTTCTGAGTTACGGCAATCTGGGTACTTACCGCCCTATCGAATCACAATGGTGCGGTGAATTGATGCCCGCCACGCCTGACATCGGCATGCGTTGCGCGCCGCAAACCATCTACGGCTCGCTGCCCGTGCGTTACAACCAGGCGCGGCTGAGCGGCACGGGCGGCTACACCGACATCGTCTCTGTCCCGGCAGCCATCGCGCGCAAAGCCTACCAGGCCGCCGCGCGCGGCGAGGATGCGCGGTTTTATTATGTGCGCCGCTTCGTCAATCAGAACGGCGGGCCGGATCAATACACGTTTGTTACTTTGCGACTGACCGGCAACGGCGCGGGCGTGCCCTTTTCGCTGACCGATGTGCGGCTGGGCTTCGGCAAGACGACTGGCCTGACGGGCAGCGGCTCCGACCCGCAAGTGCTGTTTGTCGAACCGAACGGCAAGCTGCCGCCGCTTCGCGCCGAGATCACCTACACCGGCACGGGCCGCCTGGTCGGGCGTTGGGAGATCGTCCAACCCGGCGAAGAACTGCCCGAACGCCGCGACCTGTTGACCGAAGGCGCGCTGCCGATTGAAGAGCGCGGCACGCAGCGGCGCTACCGCCAACTCGCGCGCTTCAACGTCTTCCTGCCGCCCGGCGGCAAGTTCGTCTTGAACGGCCCCGACCCGGCCAAGTTGCCCGCGCAGGCCGAAGGGCAATACCTGGTCTTGCTGCGCGTCGAAGCTTCGGACGACCGCGAGAACGATTCGGATTTGGCGGCGGCAGGCGCGGGCGCGGGCGTCGTGCACAGCGGCGCGGCGGCGGGCTTCCCCTTGCCGGTGCTGCGCTACGTCGTAGGTGGCGGCGATAACACGCGCGCCGTCGCGGCGCATCAAACGCCTGGCTTTGCGTTGTTATTACCGCGCGAGGGCGCGACGTTGCCGTTGAATCAGCCGGTGGATTTCGTCTGGTCGGGCTTGCCGCGCGCGGCGGTTTACCGCTTGGAAATCGAAGACGACGCGGGCGCGCTGCTGCATTCGGCGCTGTTGCAACCGAACGCGCTCACCTATCGCGCGCCTTCGTGGTTGAAGAGCAAAGCGGGACAGCGTACGTTGCTATGGCGAGTGGTCGCGTTGGATCAGGGCGGGGCGGTGATGGGCGAGACGGCGTGGCGTGGCGTGCGTTTTGGTGCGATCAGATGAACGAGCGACGGGTCGGGAGACTCAGCCTTGCGGCGTTTGCGCGATCACGGTCTCGGCCAGTCGGCGCACGGCCTGCAGCGCCTGCGCGAAGTCTGGAGTCTCGCCTTCTTTGGCGTAGGACACACCTTTGACGAAACGGTCATACTCTTTCACGTATTGCGGGTCGCTCTCCAAGACAGCTAGCATCTGTCGGAATTTCTCCGTCAGTGTCAAACCCGCAAAAGCCGGGCTGTTCTTGGCGCGCAGATCGTCTTTCGCCGCCGCCGCCACCACGAGCGCTGGGAAGACCGCGTGGGCCAGGGCAGGCGTTTGCAGGATCGCCAGGTCGTGCAGATGGCGCACCACGGCGGGATCATCGTCGCCCTGCCCCCGCCTGCGGTCAGGGATGCGCCACGCCAGCGCGCTGAGTTTGTCCGCCGCGCTTTCGACCGGATCGAGGCAGCCTATCTTCGCGACCTCCGGGCGCGCTTGGTCAATTCGTTGACGAAGGAACTGACGGCCCGCTGCACGCGGGGCAGCCTAACCTCGCTGGCTGACATTTCGATTTGAATATGCGGGCGCATGGCGTCGGGCTGGGCAAAGTAGCTCTCATAATCCAACGCAATCGCAAAGAAACGGTTGCCATCCCCGGCCTTGATCTGGTCGGCGGCGAGCGCAAAACCGCCCCGGCGCAAGGCTGCGGCCACCGCGTGTTTGAAGGCCGAAAGCGCCTTGCGGCTCCTGGCGGCTGCCGCCACAAGCACCCGAAAATCTACGTCCTCGGAAAACCGCTGCAAGAGCTTATGCGCCTTTGACAGCGCCGTCCCGCCCGCAAAGATCACTTCAAAGCCACTGTGCTCGACGCCGGCAATGAGCTGAATCACCTGTGTGACGAACCAATCCTTTTCGATGAAGGAAACGTCCATCCCTTTGAGCAAGGCGATTTCTTCCAAGAGGGTTTGTTCAGGGCGCGGGTTCATAGCTGATAGAGGCACCGGCATAAGCGATTTTGCGGCTGACGCGGCCCTTGACCGCAATCAGGCGGCCCGTCGGCACTTGCTGCGTGTTACCTGCGTTGTAGTCCTTTTCCAACCGTGAAGGAGCGATCTCCACGCCCAACCGTGCCAGGGCTTCCTTCGCCAACATAGGCAATGGCGCCACCGGCACGATCTCTCCGGTCAATGCGGAGGTCTTCGCTTTCGCATACAAGCCATAGCCGATTTTGACCAGCTTACCTGCCCGGGCGAACTCTCGCAGAATCCGCCCGACTTGGTCGTAGCCGCCCAAATCCGCAAAATCCTGCCGCAGGAAGACGGACTGCTTCTTCCTGTTTATCCGGGTGGCAATCCTATCCGACAATTTGGCGTATTTATTCATCTTCTCTCAACAAGCTACTTAGCACTACCTTCTGTGAATTCGCACGGGCGCAGCATACCTTGGCCTTGAAACGTCAACAAGCCATCAGGCGCGCGTCAGACTGCGATACTTAATCCGATGCGGCTGATCCGCCGCATGTCCCAGCCGCATTTTCCGATCTGCTTCGTATTCACTGTAATTGCCGTCGAACCAAACCGCCTGGCTGTCGCCTTCAAACGCCAGCATGTGCGTGGCGATGCGATCCAGAAACCAGCGGTCGTGGCTGATGACGACGGCGCATCCGGCGAAATTTTCCAGCGCCTCTTCCAGCGCGCGCATCGTGTTTACGTCCAGGTCGTTGGTCGGTTCGTCCAGTAACAAGACGTTCGCGCCGGATTTCAAAATCTTCGCCAGATGGACGCGGTTGCGTTCCCCGCCCGACAGCGCGCCGACTTTCTTTTGCTGGTCGCTGCCCGAAAAGTTAAACCGCGCGACGTAGGCCCGCGAATTGACCTGCCGCGTGCCAAGCAAAATCGTGTCCTGGCCGCCGCTGATTTCTTCCCAGATGGATTTGTCGGCGTTCAGCGAGTCGCGCGATTGATCCACGTAACCCAGCACAACCGTTGAGCCTGTCTTGAACGTGCCGCCATCGGCTTGTTCCTGGCTTGTTATTAAACGAAACAGCGTCGTTTTGCCCGCGCCGTTCGGGCCGATTACGCCGACGATGCCGCCGGGCGGGAGGCTGAACGACAAGCCTTCAAACAGCAGATTCTCGCCATAGGCCTTGCTGACGTTGTCGGCTTCGATAACCACGTCGCCCAGGCGCGGGCCGGCGGGGATGAAGATTTCCAGTTCGTCGGCGCGCTTCTCATTCTCCTGTGAGAGCAGCCATTCATACGCCTTGATGCGCGCCTTGCTCTTGGCGTGGCGCGCTTTCGGAGCCATGCGCACCCATTCCAATTCGCGCTCCAACGTCTTTTGCCGCGTGGTTTCTGATTTCTCTTCGCGCCGCAAACGATCCTGTTTCTGTTGCAGCCAGGACGTGTAGTTACCTTCCCAGGGGATGCCCTGGCCGCGATCCAGTTCCAGAATCCAGCCCGCGACGTTATCCAAAAAGTAACGATCGTGAGTTACTGCAATCACGGTGCCGGGATATTTCTGCAAATGTAACTCAAGCCAGCCGACCGTCTCGGCATCCAGGTGGTTGGTCGGCTCGTCGAGTAACAAGATGTCAGGTTGTTTGAGTAACAAACGGCACAACGCGACGCGGCGGCGCTCGCCACCCGATAACACCTTGATAGCTGCGTCGCCCGGCGGGCAGCGCAGCGC
>JANOWX010000672.1:0-4028 GCA_031418175.1 Acidobacteriota bacterium
AATTTGTCACCCGCACGCGCAACGCTGATGGACATTTGCCCTACCGCATCGGGCATCCGTTGGCCGAAGCCGCGTTGGGCAGAGCCAAAGTCCGCGAGTTGCCCGCGCGCGAAGTGGTGTTTGACGGCGCCCAGCACCGCCCCCGCATCAGCCTGATCGAAGAGCAATGCGGGCGCAGCGGCTGGCTCACGATTCAACGCTTCAGCGTCGCGGCGCTCGACAACGAAGAAGATCATCTGCTCTGCGCGGCGCTGACCGACGACGGCCAAACGCTGCCCGCCGAATTCGGCGAAAAGCTCTTTCAAGTGGCGGGGCGCGAAGGCGCGGAACTGCCCGTGCCCGCCGGTATCCGCGACCGCGTTGAGCTGGAATTGGCCGCCGCCCGGCAAGGCCTGCTCGGTGACATCAGCGCGCGCAACAACCGCTTCTTCGACGAGGAAATGGATAAGCTCGAATGCTGGGCCGATGATTTGAAATACAGCCTGGAAGCCGAACTTAAAGACCTTGATCTCGCCATCAAACAAGCCCGCAAAGAATCCAAGCTGGCGGGCGATTTGCAAAGCAAGCTCGCCTTGCAACGCAAGGTCAAGGAATTGGAATCAGACAGGGCGAATAAACGCCGCCAGCTTTATGAGGCGCAAGACCAAATTGACCAGCGCAAAGAGGAATTGATTTCTGAAGTAGAAGTCAGGCTTCAGCAAAAAACGGAAATAGACGAAGTCTTCACCATCCGCTGGAAAATTGTTTGATTGTTTGAGTGTTGTTGTCCCAAACACTCTGTCATTCAAACATAGCAACAGGAGTCACCATATGCATCACGATCACGCTTCTTTCATCAACAGCCTGCACGAATGCCGCATCATCAAGCTGACTTTTTACAGCACAGAAGATCGGCAATTGATTGCTCGAAATTGTGCGCCGATGGATTACGGCCCCAGTCGCCGCGCAAAAGATCAATCTGATCGTTACCATTTTTGGGATTACGACAGTGACTCTCGCAACCATACTCTCAGCCTATTACCTGACAACATTGCGCAGATTGAACTCACTGCCAGCCATTTCGATCCGGCGGAATTTGTCACGTGGCCGCCCCAGTGGTTCACGTCACGTAATTGGGGCAGCTTCAGCTAACCACAGGAGGTTTAACAGACATGTCCACTCAAACACCTGACGAAAAGCTCACGGCCGTCATCATCGAAAAGTTACGCGAGCAAAGACTCATTCCCACCAGCAAACTGGCTGAACTGCAAACGAATATCGCCAAAGGCACCATGCGAGCGGTAGACTGGCGCAGCCTCATTGACCTTGCCCTGCTCCGCGAAAAAACCACTGAACAGGAGGCCCAAGATGAGTAGCGGCATCACCCAAATCACCCTGAAAAAATTCCGCGGCGCAACGACGCACACCACCATAGACTTTCAGCCAAACAAGCCGCTCGTGTTGATCTTCGGCGAAAACGGCACAGGCAAATCGAGCCTGATTGATGCGATTGATTTCGTTTGCAACAAATACGCTGGTTCACTGCTGGATAAAAGCTCGACCGACGCCAAAAAGCACTTGCCTGCGATTGGCTGCAAGGCGAAAGACCTGGAAGTCGAGTTGACTTGTGGCGCAGAGACCTGGCTAGCCAAACACACCGGCAAGGAGATTGTCGTGACGGGCGCTGCACCCGCGCCAACAGCGTTGATTTTGCGGCGCGCCCGCTTGTTGCGCCTGGTCGAAGCGCAACCCGCGAAACAGTATGACGAATTGCGCAGCTTCATTGACGTGACCAACGTGGAAGCTAGCGAAGAAACCCTGGGGCAGGCCGTGAACGAGGCCAAGGGGCGTTTAAACAGCTACGTGCAACAAAAGTCAGAAGCCGATGGCGCGCTCAACCAGCTTTGGCAGGCCGAGCGCGAGCCGCATTCACCGCACGCGTCAGAACTCGCTTGGGCGCAAGCCAAAGCCGCTGCCGACATTGCGCACCTACAAACTGAGGATGATGAGATCACGCAGTTGTTGCAGCTTTGCGAACACTCAGCCATTCAACAAAACGACGTGCGCTCTGCCGAGAAAAACAGTGAAGCCCAAAAGGAAGCGCTGGCTGCCGTCGAAACGGATGTGCAAACGCAGGTGCAAACCGGCGCAGCCTTCAACCTTCAATTGGTGGTATTGCTCCGGCAAGCCAATGACTATCTGGCGGCGCAGCAGGAAGCGGCGGAATGCCCTGTCTGCCGTTCAACCATTGACCTCACTACCTTGCGCGCCGAGCTTGCCGCCCGCCTGGTCGAAATGCGCCAGCCGGACAATCTCAGCAAACGTTTGACGGAAGCCAAAGCCCTTACGCAAAACGCCGAAGCGGTAGCCGATGAAGCCAAGCGTCAATATGCCGCTGCCGTGCGTCCGCTGGCGCAAGCGTTGCAAAGCTCCGCGCTGCTGCACGTCAAGACCGCAGCGCTCGCATGGGACAACTTAGCGCAACTGTTGAAAGCGGCCAGTGAAGCAGCGCCCGCCAAGGTGCAACAAGCAGAGCTATTGCTGGCCGTAGCGCAAGCCGATCAATTGCTGACCGGGCTCACCGAACTGCGGCAGCAGTTGGTTGAACGGCAAACGCAATTGCGCAAAGACCTCGCACAACACAACGCTATCAAACAGGCCTACGACCGTGTGCTCGCTGCCGATGCTTTGTGCCAAGAGGAAGAGGCCCTCTTGCATCGGTTGCAACTTGCCTATCAACTCGTACACGAGACACGCATTGCCTTTACCAATCGGATTCTTGATGACGTAAAAGACGAGTGCCGCCGTCTCTATGGGCGCATTCACCCCGGCGAGCCATACGAATTGAGCGCACTGAAACTCGACGAGAAGCGCAAAGGCTCACTCCATCAGGTGGCGAGCTTTGAGGGCTTTACGGATGTCGCACCCCAGGCATATTTCAGCGAATCGCATCTGGACACGCTGGGTTTCTGTTTCTGGTTGGCGGTTTCCCGGCTGTCCAGTCAGGGCGACGCCATCATCGTGCTCGATGATGTCTTCACTTCAGCCGACAACGTACATCTAGCGCGCATCGCCGACCTGTTGGTCGAAGAGTGCGCCAACTTTCGCCAAATCATCATCACGTCGCACAACCGGCGCTGGCGGACGCTTTACGACTACCGGAAATTGCCGGAAAACAAAACCTGTCTGGTGCAATTGCTGCCGTGGAAGCGGGCGGGCGGCATCCGTCACCACGAAGCGAAATTGCTCACGGGTGAATTGCGCGAATTGCTGGCCGCGCCCGTACTCGACCGTCAGGCGGTGCCAAGCAAAGCGGGCGTGTTGTTGGAAGGGCTGTTTGATGTGTTGGTCATTCAGTACCGATGCAGCATGCAACGGTCGCTGCAATACACCCTGCAAGATTATTGCAACGGCGTGAAAAAGCTGGCGGCCAAGTTGAAAGTGCAGCATCTGGCCGTGGATGAAGAGAGCGCAGAAAGTTGGGAGGAGTTTGCCTTACAACCGTTGTTGGCCGACATCAGCGAGCATTATTACGTCCGCAACCTGCTGGGCGGGCATGCCAATCCGGCGGGCGAAGAGATTCCCGATCACGAGGCGCGACGCTTTGGTGAATTGGCCGTCGAGTTAATCGAACGGCTGACTTGCCGCGCGTGCGGCGAGATTGCGCGTAAGCTGCACAGCGATCATTACGCCTGCCGCTGCGGCAAACTCAAAATGGAGCCGCACAAATTGAGTTGAGTTGGGTGTACAGAAAAATTGAATATGCGCCAGTACTGAAACTGCGCCCACCTTTGGAGTGCTGCGGCTTGACGCAGCTTTTCATTTGCTGCCGAAAGATAGAGGGACAATGCAGGCTCGAATGGCGAATGAAAAGCTGCGCCAAGCCGCAGCACTCCATAAGGCCGCTCAGACCACCTGCTTGCGTTCCCGCGAACCGGCGATTTTCATCTGATCGCGGTATTTGGCCACTGTGCGCCGCGAAAGCTTTTGCCCTTCGCCCGCCAAAACAGCCGCAATCTGGTCATCGGTGAGCGGATTGCGCGCGTCTT
>JANOWX010000673.1:0-4897 GCA_031418175.1 Acidobacteriota bacterium
CCAAACGCCTGCGCGGACTGTTCAACGCAGGCCAAATTAATGGCACGACTGGTTATGAAGAGGCCGCCGCGCAAGGACTCATCGCCGGCATCAATGCCGCCCGCCTGGTGCATCAACAAGACCCCGTCATGATCCAACGCGACCAAGGTTACATCGGTATCTTGATTGACGATCTGGTGACCCAGGGAGTTGATGAGCCGTACCGCATGTTTACTTCCAGAGCGGAACACCGCCTCAAGCTGCGGATTGATAATGCGGATGAACGGCTGACTGCTTTGGGTGAGACGTTGGGACTGCTCGATGCCGAACGTTGCTCGGAATATGCCGCCAAGGCGAAACGCAAAGAGCAACTCTGCGATTACTTCCGGCGCACTACGATCAGTCAGCGCTCCGAGGGGTTTGCAGAGTTTTCCCGGCAAACCCGGTTTCAGCTTGCCGAAGCCGTCAATTTGGCACAGTTGGCGAAGCGCCCGGAACTTGGCGCTGAACAGTTGCTGCTTTTGCTCCCGGCTTCTCTGCGCGACGAGTGTCAAATCGAGGAGTTGGTGACTGTCGTCACGGATTTCAAGTACGCAGGGTATTTATCCGCCCAGGAAAACACCGAAGCGCGTCTGGCCAAGGTTGCGCATCGGACGATCCCTGATCAGATTCAATATGCCCAGCTTTCCGGGTTGTCGAATGAGATGGTTGAGCGGCTCAACCGTGTGCGGCCGCAAACGCTGGGGCAGGCGATGCGCATCCCTGGAATTACTCCGGCGGCGCTCTCGCTGTTGACGATACACGTTGAATTGCTCTCCAGACAGTTTTCACCAAGGCAAGCCGCGCAATGAGTACGCAAAAAACCGAACAATTAAAGTCGTTATTGCTGGCCAGCCCTGAAATTGCTGGCCAGCGTCTTTCTGTGCAGGAGGTTGAGCAACTGGTTCAGTACTATGCCCTCGTGCTCAAATGGAATCCCCAGCTTCACTTGACGACCATTACCGAACCCGAGGAGTTCTTCCGCCGCCACCTTTGCGAGACCGTCTTTTTGGCCCAGCATCTCGCGCTTGAAGTGGTTGAAGTCTGGGATTTAGGCACAGGGCTGGGTGTCCCCGGTATTCCCTTGGCCATTTTGCGGCCTGATTTGCAGGTAAAACTGGTCGAATCGAGCCGCCGGAAAGCCGTTTTTTTAGACGAGGCCGTCTTTCGTACCGGCAATCAAAATCTTGCCGTACTAAGCCAACGCTTTGAAGCGCTTCCTGTTTTACCGCCGCGCGCCGCTATTACTGCCCGCGCGGTCGAAAAGATGGAAGCGCTGCTGCCTATAATCCTGGAGTTGGGCAAGACTTGCCAGCAGATTCTTCTTTTAGGCGGGGCAGGGCTCGTGGAGCAGGCTGCTAAGCTGCCAACGGATTTCAAACTGGAAGCGCTGCTGATTCCGGGCTCAGTGGCCAGTTTCTTGATAAACCTCACCCGTTCCACGTGAAACACTGAATTCGTAACCCGCTTCGCCGTTCCACGTGAAACATTCAGCCCGGCCTCTTTTCAGTCTTTCCGCTCCTGTGTTAAGGTGCCTTTGAAGGCCAAACCTTGATGAATAAGCAGACAAGCATGGGCAAAATCATCGCGATCTCTAACCAAAAAGGGGGAGTGGGGAAGACCACGACCGCCATCAACCTCGCCGCTTCCTTGGCGGCGGCGGAGCTTCCGACGCTCTTGGTGGACATGGACCCGCAAGCCAATGCCACGAGCGGTGTGGGGATCAAGAAAGGTTCATTCCGGCGCGGTTTGTATCATTCGTTGGTGATGCAGGAACCGCTCGCCAATATCCTGCTCAACACCGAATTGGAATATCTGAAAATTGCCCCGGCGGAGCGCAATTTGGCCGGCGCCGAGATCGAATTGATTGATGTCGAGGAGCGGGAGTTTTACCTGAAGAAGATATTGGAGCCCGTGCGCGAAAACTTCCGCTATATTTTGCTGGATTGCCCGCCGAGTCTGGGCTTGTTGAATTTGAATGCCTTGGCGGCGGCGGATTCGATCATCGTGCCCATTCAGTGTGAGTACTTTGCGTTGGAAGGGGTGACCGACCTGTGGGATACGCTGGTGCGCATTCGGCGTGGCTTGAACACCAGTCTGTCGGTGGAGGGCTTCCTGCTGACGATGTATGACGAGCGCACGAACCTGTCGAATCAGGTCGTCGCGGATTTGCGGGATTTTCTGGGGGCGCAGGTCTTCGAGACGGTCATCCCGCGCAATGTGCGCTTGGCCGAAGCGCCGAGCCACGGGAAGCCGATCATTTTGTATGACATCAAATCGCGCGGCGCAGAGAGTTACTTAAACCTGTCGAAAGAGGTGATGGAAAATGACAAGAAAGGCACTCGGCCGCGGGCTTAGCGCTTTGCTGGCCGAGCCGACGGCGGAGGCAGTCCCGAAGGACGAGGAGTTGCTGGAAGTTGATATTGATCTGATTGACGCCAACCCGGAACAGCCGCGGCTCAATTTCAGCGAGGCCAAATTGGAAGAGTTGGCGCTTTCGATCAAGACGAACGGCTTGGTGCAGCCGATTCTGTTGCGGCGGGTCACCCTCGGGCGCTATCAGATTGTCGCAGGGGAACGGCGTTGGCGCGCAGCGCAGCGGGCAGGACTGCAAAAAATCAAAGCCGTCATCCGCACCATTCCTGATGCCAAGCTGCTTGAGTTGGCGTTGATCGAGAACATTCAACGGCAGGAGTTGAATCCGATTGAAGAAGCGCACGCTTACCAACGACTGATTCAAACGCTGGCAATCACACAGGATGAAGTGGCAAAACAGGTGGGCAAAGACCGCTCGTCGGTGGCCAATTTTTTACGCTTGTTAAAGCTGCCCGCCGTGATCCAGAAGATGCTGGAAGATGAAGTTTTGGCGATGGGGCACGCGCGCGCATTGCTTGGGTTGAACACCGAAGCGCAGCAACTCAGGCTGGCGAATGAGATTGTGAATGGCAAGCTTTCGGTGCGGGCGGTCGAGCAAACGGTCAAACAGATGACGGGCGGGGCCGCACCTAAGGCTGCCTCGACACCCTCCAAGAACGATGCTAATATCCGCGCCGCTGAATTGAAGATGAAGCGCTTTCTGGGCACGCAAGTGCGCATCAATAGCGGGCCAAATCGCGGCAAGATTGAAATTGAATTCAGTTCGATGAGCGAGTTGGACCGTCTTTACTCGATCATCATGCAGAAAGCCACTTAATGACCCCTACCACGCACATTGGTATTCGCCATCTGGCTTAATTCATTGCCCCCAACCACAAGTTGATTACCGCAGTTATTCCAAAAGGAGATAGACGATGAAATTCGGCAGCAGCAGAACCACAAGTGTTGAAGGCGGCCCGACCGACCTGCGCAGCTTTTTGGGCGAAGGCACAGAGATCACCGGCGAGATCAAATTCACGGAGATTATGCGCGTGGATGCGAATCTCAACGGCAACATCGTTTCGGATAACGGCAACCTGCTGGTGATGGAACGGGGGCGCGTCAAAGCGACGGTCAAGGCCGGCTCGGTTGAAGTCAGCGGCACCATCGAAGGAACGGTCACCGCGAAAACGAGCGTAAAGATTCACCCCACGGGCCGCGTTTACGGCGACATTTACACGCCCTCGCTGATTATCGAGAACGGGGCGGTGTTCGATGGCAAGTGCCATATGCTGGACAGCAAGGAGCAGAAAGGCGCATTCAAGCCTGAGCAGAAGCCGTTGGCAGCAGCGGCGGCCAAGGCGGCGGATGCCGTGTAAGCGGTTCGGCAACTCGCTAAAGAAACCAAGGGCGCTATCAGCTTCAAGCTGGCAGCGCCCTTGGTTTATCTTAAGTCGTGAAAAGAACTTGTTCTGAAAAAGTAGTTTACAGTTTAAGCCACAGCTTTTCTTCCAGGTAGCGTTTGCTGATCGCCGCGCTTTCTTTCGGTGTGCGTCCAGCGGGCGCGCGGTCAAGCTCAATGACGATCCAGCCCTGATAGCGGTAATCCTTCATGATCTGAAAGACGCCGGGCACGTTGACCTTACCTTGCCCAAGCTCGACGAAATCGTATTTGGCGCGCACGGTCGAGCCGTCCAGCGTCTTGCCAGCCGGTTGTTGTATGCGCACGTCCTTGAAATGCGGAAACGCCAGGCGCGTCAGGTAATCGCGCACGAAGCGCACTTCATCGGCGCCCGCCGTATGCATGTGCGCGATGTCGGGCAACAGCCAGACGTATTTCGGATCGGTCGCGTCCATGATCCGGTCAACCTCAGCGCGCCGTTCGCCCAGGCTGTCCATGTGGTTGTGATAGCCGAGTTGGATGCCGTATTCGTTGAACACACGTTTGCCGATTTCGGTCAGGTGTTTGCCGAGCTTGCGGTAATCGTCCAGGTCGAGTTTGTAATTCGGTGTGCGCACGCCGTCAGTGACTTGCAAGTAAAGCCCGCCAATTTCTTTCAGCCACTTCGCCAGCGCCGCGCGCTCCGCAATCTCATGTTTCATGGTCGCCGGATTGAGCGTCGCGTTGCCGGATGAGATGGCGACGAGCGTCAGCTTTTTCGCCGCGAGCAGGTCTTTGAATTCGCTGGCGCGCGTGGCGTACTTGGCGTAATGAGGCTGGCGAATCTGCACGCCGCGATAGCCGAGTTCGGCAATCTCCGACATCGCTTGTTCGAGTTGGTCGCCCCAGGTGTTCACGTGATAGCCGAGCTTGAATTCGGCGCGCGAGGTTTGAGTTACATTGACTTGGCTGGCGAGCGCCGTTGCGCCAGTGCCGGCCAGAAACTGTCTGCGTGAAAGAGTCATGCGTGCTCGCTCCTGGGTTGTTCGAGGTTATTTGAAGCTGTTGATCATGACGACATCCGAAGTGCGCGGGCCGCGCGGGGCGGCGGGGTGGGGTGCGTGGCGCGACCCAATAAAACAC
>JANOWX010000674.1:0-6993 GCA_031418175.1 Acidobacteriota bacterium
TTCGTCGTTGGGTGCTGCGGCCTGCACCGCACCGATTTAAATCGTTACTAGGTGGTGCCGTCCGCTTTCTCTCAAAGAACTTAGTTGTCAGTGTGTTTATTATCACGGGGGAAATCAATTTATGTTACTCGAAGGCAAAAGGGGCCTGGTGATCGGCGTCGCCAACAAGGCCAGCATCGCTTGGGCGATTGCGGAAGCGGCGGTGCGCGAGGGCGCGCAGTTGCTCTTCAACTATCAGAACGAACGGTTGCGGGGCAACGTCGAAGGGCTGATCAAAGACCTGCCGAATGCAAAAGCCTTTCCGTGTGATGCCGGCGATGACGCGCAGATTGCGGCGCTGCTGCAAAACGTCGCGGCGGAATTCGGCCAGTTGGATTTTCTGGTGCATTCGATTGCTTATGCGCCGCGCGAAGATTTGATGGGCGAGTTCATCAACACTTCGCGGAGCGGTTTTTTGACGGCCATGGATGTGAGCGCCTATTCGCTGATTGCGTTGGCGCGCGCGGCCTTGCCTTTGATGAAAAACGGCGGCTCAATCATTGCGCTGACGTATTTGGGCGCCGAGCGTGTGGTGCCGCATTACAAGGTGATGGGTGTGGCAAAGGCGGCGTTGGAATCGGCGGTGCGTTACCTGGCGAATGATCTGGGGCCGCGCGGCGTGCGCGTCAATGCGATCAGTGCCGGGCCGATTCGCACGCTGGCGGCGCGCGGCGTGCCGGGCATCACCAAAGGCGTGGCGCATCACCGCGAAGTTGCGCCCTTGCGCAAAGCCACCGAACAGTCGGAAGTCGGCGATACGGCGTTGTTCCTGTTGAGCTCATTGAGCCGGGGCATTACCGGCGAGGTGATTTATGTGGACGGCGGGTATCACATTTTGGGAACGCTGGCTTCGATGGAAGAAGCCTCGTAAACGAAAATCAGATCAGACTTTCAAGACGAGGTCGAGATACTTGCGCAGGTACGCTTCGTTGACTGATTGGCTGAGCTGTTCGTATTTGAGTTCGTGCCAAGCGACGTCCGCGCCGTTGCGTTTCAAAACCATCTCCGCTTTTGTCTGCGGTTCCAGCATCACGTTTGGGCTAAAACGTATTTGTCCACGCGCCAGCCCGCCGTCAGGGATGAAGCCGTGTTCGGGCAGTTGCGGCCAGCCGATTTCGAGCACCAGGGTTTGCCCGCGATAACGCACGCCGAAACGTTCGCCCACCAGCGTCGCCTTGCCCGCGTCGGTTTGAAGCTCGAATTGCCAAGGCTGGCGGCCGCATTGCAGGATTTGCCCATCCAAGTTAGTGGCAAGTTGCTCGTTGATTTCAGCGCAGTGTTTTTCCAACGCATCCCACAGCCATTGTTTGCCGCGTTCGCGGAATTGGTCATTGCGGGCTTTGAGCTGCAGGTACTCGGCGACGTAAGCCTGATTGTTGGCGTCTTCAATTAACATTTCATCAAAACAGGTTGGCTCAAATTTCGTGGCGGTGGAGCATGGCTTTATGCATGGTCACTTCGTCGGCGTATTCGAGGTCGCTGCCGACCGGCAGGCCCATGGCGATGCGGGTGACACGCACGCCCAGCGGTTTGAGCAGGCGGGCCAGATAATTGGCCGTCGCTTCGCCTTCGGTGTTTGGGTTGGTAGCGAGGATGATCTCTTTGACTTCGGGCGCGCCGTCCGCTTGGGGGCGCAGTCGTTCGATCAGATTTTTGATCCGCAACTCTTCGGGGCCGATGCCGCGAATGGGCGAGAGCGAACCATGCAGCACGTGGTAGAGGCCGTGATATTCGCGGGTCTTTTCGATGGCGACCAGATTGTAAGGCTCTTCGACGACGCAAATGATCGTGCGGTCGCGGGCGGTGCTGGCGCAATAACGGCACGGGTCGGTGTCGGTCAGGTTGTTGCAGAGCGTGCAGAAGACGATCTTCTCTTTGACCTCGCGGATCGCGTCGGTCAGCCGTTCGGCTTCTTCGAGCGGGATGCGCAGCAGGTGAAACGCCAGACGTTGCGCCGATTTGTGGCCGATGCCGGGCAGCCGTTTGAATTCGTCTATCAACCGCGTGACGGGTTCTGCGTAATCAAGCATAACGAATGCGGAATGCGGGTGGCGGAATGCGGAATGGACAAACGCCTTACCGCATTCATTGCCGCCGCGAATGCCTTACATCAGGCCGGGGATGCGCATGCCGCCGAGGGCATTGCCGAGTTTCGATTGGACGACTTCGTCGCATTTGCGTCCGGCTTCATTGACGGCGGCGACGATCAGGTCTTGCAACATCTCGACATCGCTGGCCGCTTCGGGATCAATTTTGATCGAGAGCAGTTCCTTGTTGCCGCTCATTTGCACGGAGATGATGCCGCCGCCCGCGCTGGCTTCGACGCGCAAGGCGTCCATATCGGCGGCCATCTGCTCTTGCATCTTTTGGGCCTGCTTCATCATCTGCTGGATGTTCATACCACCCGGAAATTTCATAAAAGGTTCTCCTTACTTGGTTGGAATTTTTGCGTGATAAATCGAGCGCCGCCATCATACACACGAACGCAGCCAGCAACAATGCAACCCAGGTTCAAGTAGGTTCAAGTAGTGGGCGCTGGCCGCACGCTGAGAATTTCGCCTTTGAATTTGTCGAGTAACAGCCGCACGGCGGGATTTTGGCTGACCGCATCGAGTTGTTGTGCGCGGGCCTGGGCGGCTTCGTCCACGACCGGCGCGCTTTGGCCGCCGATTCTGACATCCAGGCTGATGGGCTGGCCAAAGAGCCGCTCGCCCAGTTCACGGAAGACCGCCGCGCTCTCGCGGACTTTTTTGCAGATGACATCTTCGCTGGCAAAAACGAAGGTGAGTTTGCCCGCCGCATAACTTACCTGGGCATCCTCAAAGGCCATCACTAACAAGGTGCGATTCAGGCGATTCAATTCCGCCAAAATAGCTTCGACCTCGGCTCCGGCAACAACGTGACGTGCGGGCGGCGCGCCGGTGGTGGCGGCCTTGGCTGGGCGCCCTGCTTTGGCTGGTTTGAAAGCGGGTTCGTTGAATTCGTCTGGCGGCAATTCTTCAAAAGCATTGAAATCAGGGAAGTCTGGCGGCTCTTCTGAATTGGCTACGGGCCGCGCACTGGCGGCGGGAGCAGGCTTAGTTGCAGGCTGTTCACTCACGCTACGCGGTGTTGTTACCACAGCGGGGGCGGTCTCTTTGTTAATGTGCGCCGTTGGCTCGGTGCGGCTGGCCGGGCGCGCGGGAGCAACCTTGCCGCCGCCGTTACCCGATAAATTCGTTTCCAAAGCTTCCAGCCTCAGCAATAATTCGGCGAGCGATTGCAAGCGGGCAGCTTGCGCCAGCTTCACCAGCCCAACTTCCAGTTGAAAGCGCGGGTGCGGTGAATCTTTGATTTGCTTTTCGGTCTCGGCCAGAAAATGAAAGCCGCGCACCAGGTCTTCTTCAGAAAATTGCCGGGCCAATTCGCGTAACTTGGCGACTTCGACATCGGCGACACCGAGCACCTGGCTATCCGTGATACCGGATTGAATAACGAGCAGGTGCCGCCAATAAGCCATCAATTCGCGCGTGAAATTGCGTAGGTCGTAACCGCGCGCCGTAACCTCTTCGATCAGGGTCAGCAGGGAAGCTATGTCTTGCGCCGCAATCGCTTCGGCAAATTGGCCGAGCGTGCGCGTGCTGACCAGCCCTAACGAAGCAGTAACATCCTCTTCAGAAATTTGCGCGCCGCCGAAGGCAATAACCTGATCGAAGGCCGATTGCGCATCGCGCAAACTGCCCGCGCCGGCCCGCGCGATTTCACGCAAGGCGGCGTCGTTAATGTCGACCTTTTCGTTGTCGGCAATCGTGCGCAGCCGCTGAAAGATTTTTTCGGCGGGAATCTGGCGAAACTCGAATTGCTGACAACGCGAGAGGATGGTATCAGGAACTTTATGTAACTCGGTCGTCGCCATAATAAAAATGACGTGGCCGGGCGGCTCTTCCAAAGTTTTCAATAAGGCATTGAAGGCATTGTTTGAAAGCATGTGCACTTCGTCAATGACGAAGACTTTGTAACGATCGCGCGCTGGCGCCAACGCAATGTTGTTGATGATGACATCGCGGACGTTATCTACGCCGGTATTTGAGGCGGCGTCAATTTCCAGCACGTCCATTGAATTTCCGGCGGCGATCTCTAAACAAGAGGGACATTGCAAGCAAGGTTGGCTGGTAACACCGCTGTGGCAATTGAGTCCTTTGGCCAGAATGCGCGCCGAAGTGGTTTTGCCAGTGCCGCGCACGCCCGAAAATAGATAAGCGTGATGCAGGCGCTGGTTGTCCAGCGCATAGCCCAGGGTGCGGGAAATATGTTCCTGGCCGGTAAGATCGGCGAATGTTTGCGGGCGGTATTTACGCGCAATGACTTGATAACTCAAACTATGCTCCTGCAAGAAAACCAAGTGAATAACGTCATGGATGGTTGTGTGATCTATCAGCCGGATTAGGATAGCCTTTCAGGCCTATTGGCTCAAGCGAGTGCGCAGAGACCAGATGAAACTGTGCGGAGATAAGACGTGTGCAAGGTAAAAAGTTTGTCAGGTTGCAACAGATGGCTTGGATTTTTAGCTAACTGATGCCTACAATGCGTGCGGTTTAGCTAACACCGTTCCGTGAATGTTACCAACAGGTACCTTAAAAACGCGGAGCTATCCTAACGAAAGAGCCTTAATCCTGGCCGGTTAATTCCGGCAGCAGGCTCAAACCAAAATTCAAATTGCTAAGGAGAAATAACATGCCTAAAAAAACTACGAAGCAAAGTGCTGATGTAGTAGCTGGAATTGACGCGAAAATTCAGAGCGTCATTGCCGACATTGACGCGCAACTCGAAAAATTGGAAGACAGGAAAGCCGCGTTGCTCAGCCTCTTTGGCGCGCCGGCTTCCAAGGCGACACGGCGCGGGCGTCCCAAAGGTAGTAAGAATGTTGCCAAAAAAGCGCCGGTCAAAGCAGCGAAAGGGAAGAAGCGGGTCTTTTCTGACGAGACCAAAGAGAAATTGAAAGTGGCTGCCGAAGCGCGCTGGGCCAATGCTAGAGCTGAAAAAGCCAAAGCCGAAAAAGCCAAAGCCAAAGCCAAAGCCGAAAAAGCCCAAGCCAAAGCCGAAAAAGCCCAAGCCGCATAACCTGGCGGAATAAATAGGACAGGCTCCGGTGACTACCGCGGCACATCCGAACTGTACTACCGTTGCTACCTTCCGGTCCTGGCGGAGTTCACACAGTTAAAATTGCATGGAGGCCGGAGCCTGATAAGACAAGCCTGTCAGGAGAAGAATGAAGGCGGAAGGCCGAGGGATGAAAAGCTGTTATTCATCCCTCAGCTTTCCGCCTTCATCCTTATCAATACTGGCGGAGAGAGCGGGACTCGAACCCGCACAGGCCTTTCGACCCGCCGCGCTTCCAACGCGGTGCCATACCATTAGGCGACCTCTCCGAAAAGATGAAGGCGGCAGGATGAGGGGTGAAGATGTTTCTTTTCATCCCTCATCCTTCCGCTTTCATCTTTTTTTTAACATGCTGGCGGAGAGGGTGGGATTCGAACCCACGGTACCCGTAAAGGTACAACGGTTTTCGAGACCGCCCCGATCGACCACTCCGGCACCTCTCCGCATAAAAACTCGGTCTACTTGAAACAAAGGGAAGTTACTGGTTGTTACTGCGGCGCTGTTTGAAAAAGCGTTGCAGCAGCGCGCGGCATTCGTCAGCGAGAATGCCGGCAGTAACTTCCATTCGATGGTTCAAAGAACTGTGAGTGCAAAGCTGTAACAGCGAATCAACGGCGCCAAACCTTTCTTCGGTGGCGCCATAAACCAGCCGTTTAACTCGCGCGTTGAGTAATGCGCCCGCGCACATCACGCACGGTTCAATCGTAACGTAAAGCGTGGCGTCAACCAGCCGGTAATTGCCGCTGCGTTGGGCCGCTTCGCGCAAGGCGCTGATTTCGGCGTGCGCGGTCGGGTCGCGGCGGCCAATGGGTTGGTTGTAACCGCGTCCGATGATTTGGTTATCAAGTACTACCACAGCGCCCACCGGCACTTCAGCAACGGCGTAAGCTTGCCGGGCTTCAGCCAGCGCGCAAGCCATGAAAAATTCGTCGCTGATTTTCAATTCAGACAGGCTCATAACCTGCTTTTTCACTGGTTGTTTTGACATAACCTGAAGGGCGCGCCAAAAAACGAAGGCGAATGGTAGCGGCCCATCTACGTCATGTCAAGCAAGCCTTTCGGCCGTGTTACAATCGCGCGCCGCGTGAATGTTCACGGGCATTTCAGCACCATTTCACCGTTCTGCAACGTCAAAGGAGGCGCTATGAAACGTTCGATCTTGCTCGCTATTTTTGCTACTGCGGTCATTGCCCTGAGCCTGGTTGCCGGGGTTGTGGCCCAGCGTTCCGGCAGTTCCGGCAAAGAACCTGTGGCCGAGACGCAATGGGAATATCTGGTGGTCGCGGGTGGCGCAGTCAATCTTTCATCCGAAGGAGCGGGGGGCGGGAGCCGGATGCGCAAACAACCGGATGATTCGTTTGCGCAAGAGGCTTACGGACTGGAGCGCAATTTCGACAAGCTGGGCGCGCAGGGCTGGCAAATGGTGGCGGTGCACGGGACGCCCAATAGTCCGGTTTACTACTTCAAACGCCTGAAAGAGCGGCACTGAAATTTCCGAAACATCGCCGCATGACAGGCCGTATGAGGCAGCGTGACAGCGAGCAGCTTGAGCATGCTTGAACGTCACAACATCCTTTCAAAACAGCAAAGAGGGAGTGTGAATCTTATGGGCGAAGTAATTGGAAATATCAGCGCGATTGTGCTCGTGATTGTGGCGTTGACGATCGCGCTCAAAGTGATCTTTTTCGTGTTAGGTTTGTTCGGCCTGTTCGGCTTGCTGGTCAAACTGGCGATTTTCGGCGGCCTGATTTATCTGGGCTGGACAATCTTTTGCAAAGTCTTCAAGCGGAAAGAAGCTTTCTAAACAGTACCGCG
>JANOWX010000675.1:0-3226 GCA_031418175.1 Acidobacteriota bacterium
GACAAGCTAAAGCTTGAACTCTAAACGCCTGCACCTGACGCGCTCAGGTAGGTTGAGTGTGCCAATCTTGCTTGTTTCGATTTAGCGCCCAGCGAGCGCGCGGCTGATTGGCGTGTTGGCCCAAGCCTTGGCGCAACCAGCCGCGCGCGCTCCGCCACCGCTGACAGTTGAAGAGCGCCGCGCGCGCGTGGAGGCAGTACGCGGCAAATATGCGCACCTCAATACCAGTGTAGACGAGTTTCTCGCGCGCAAGCACGAAGACACAGAACGCGAAGAAGCGCGTTATCTGGCACGTCACCCTGAAGCGGCGGAAGAGGCGCAGTGATGATTTATGTACTGGATTCAAGCGCAATGATCGCCTTCTTGCGTAACGAAAATGGGGCAGCCAGCGTGGCGGCAATGCTGGCTGACCCGCAAGGTCAGTGCTACGCGCACGCGCTCAACCTGCGCGAAGTGTTCTATGACTTTTTTCGCAGCGGCGGCGAATTAGCGGCACAATCCGCCATTACGGAATTGCTCAAGCTCGAAGTGCACGAACGTCGTGACCTGGATGCGGCCTTCTGGCAGGAAGCGGGCCGCTTGAAAGCCGTGCACCGGCGCGTTTCGCTGGCCAATTGCTGTGCCTTGGCATTGACCCTGCGCGTGGGCGGCGAGTTGGTCACCTCCGATCATCACGAATTGGACGCACTCGCGGCGGCGGGCGTCTGCCCCATCAACTTCTTCCGTTAATGGCGCAAGGCAGATGTTGCCCGCGCTGCTCTCATTTTGCTAACTGCCTGTGACCAAGATCACACGAAATCTATCGGTTATGTCACTGTGTTCCTTTCGCCGTCCGGCTATCTTGCACGTGAAATGTAGTAAACGAGTTCACCCACGTGCTTGACGGCCCAGGCGGCCCGTTAAGCACAAGACGGACTTATCCGGGAGAAAAAGTCATGGGCAACGAAAACAGCACGGCGATGAGCAAAAAGAACAAAGTGATGCTGGGCGTCTTTTATTTTTTGGCGGTCATTTTAGCCCTTCAGGGCGACTTTGTTGGTGATTGCCTTTTGACCGCGCCGGGTGATTGCTGGCCATTGAATCCTGCGAAATCCAAAACCCACCGAATTGCGTTTGGCCTCCTGTTTGGTATCAGTATTGTGTCCACGGCGATTTGGCTGTTGCGCTAGCAGGGCATAAGCTGTCAGCGAGATTCGCTAAACCAGAAATTGGCAGATAGAAAACTCGTAATGTTCGGATAGCAGCGTCAAGCGATCGCAGCGGAGTGCAGGCCTGATAAATTGGCCCGCCAAATAGTTTGACGGGTGCGCCGCATCTGCCGTATCTCTGCCGCGCCTTTGGCTGCCAGGCGTTGGCAGCCGTCCAACAATGTCACCATCAGGCAATGTCACCATCAGGAGGTCTGCAATGAATTCTTCCGCCGTACTCGCCAGGCTCTCGGTTCCTTTCACTCGGAATGTTTCCCAACGGCAACTTGCGCTCTGTCTGACACTCCTGTTACTGCCAGCATCGTTCGTGCGGGCGCAAACCGGCACCGACGCACCGGCTGCCACGCAAGGTGAAGCGGAAACGCGCACGCTGAAGGTGGGCGAGCCGGTCGAACGCGAATTGGCGGGCGGTCAGTCGCATGCTTACCAGATCACGCTGAGCGTGGGGCAATATCTGAAAGTGGTGGTCGAGCAGCGCGGGATTGATGTGGCAGTAGTGCTGATAGGGCCGGATGGCAAGCAGCTTTTTGAGTTCGACAACGAACGCAGAAATCAAGGGCCGGAGGCCGTCTGGCAGGTGGCAGAAGCGTCTGGCAGTTTCCGGTTGACGGTGCGAGCAACGCAGAAGGAAGCGCCAGCGGGACGCTATGAAATTCGGTTGGTGGAGTTGCGCGCCGCAACCGAGCAAGACCGCACGTTGCAGGAGGCGCGGAAGCTGTATGCAGAAGGTGAAGGATTGTGGCGCGCGGGTAAGCGTGATGAAGCTCGCCCGCTACTTGAGCGTTCGTTGGAGATACGAGAGCGAGAATTAAGTGCTGAGCATGTCGAGGTTGCGCAGTCGCTCCACCGCTTGGCCACCGTCCAAGCGAATTCAGCCAAAGCAGTGTTGCTAATCGAACGCTCGCTAGCCATTCGGGAAAAGGCTTTAGGCCCGGATCACCCGCTTGTAGCCGATTCTCTGCATAACCTTGGCGTTTATTACAGCGGCAACGACTTCGCCAAAGCAGATGTCTTTTATCAACGCGCCTTGGCAATTCGGGAAAAAGCATTTGGGCCTGATCATCTCAATTTGGTCATGACGCTCAGCCAGCTTGGAGCTCTCTATGCGAACAAACGCGACTTCGACAAGGCTGAACTGTTCCACCGACGCGCATTGGCTATTCGTGAAAAAGCATTTGGGCCAGATCATCCCGAAGTTGTCCCATCGTTATTTAGTCTTGCCCTCTTTTACCAAGCCAAAAGCGATTTTGATAATGCTGAGCGAAGCTTCCAACGCGCGCTGACCATTCAGGAAAAAGTTTTGGGGCCGGATCATCCCGTTGTAGCCGGTTCTCTCAACAGCCTTGGAGAGCTTTACCGCCTCAAATTCGACTACGCCAAAGCCGAGCCGCTTTACCAACGCGCACTGGCTATCCAGGAAAAAACCTTGGGGCTGGAACATCGTGATGTAGCCGAGTCTCTCACCAGCCTTGCGTTTCTTTACGCCACCAAAGGCGACTACGCCAAGGCCGAGCCGTTCTACCAGCGCGCACTGGCCGTCAAGGAAAAAGCCTGGGGGCCGGATCATCCTATTGTAGCTATGTTTCTCAACAGCCTTGGAGATCTTTACCGCGCCAAAGGCGACTTCGCTAAAGCACTACTTCTCAACCAACGCGCACTGGCTATCTTGGAAAAAGCCTTAGGGCCTGAGGACCCTGGAGTGGTCGAATCCCTCATCAGCCTTGCGAACCTCCACAGCGCCAAAGACGACTACGCCACGGCCGAGCCTCTCTATCAACGCGCATTGGCTATCGCGGAAAAGGCATTGGAGCCGGAAAAACCCCTAGTCTTCATGACTCTCGTCGACCTTGCGAGTTTCTACCGCGCCAAAGGCGACTACACCAAAGCCGAGCCTCTCTTTCAACGCGGATTAGCTATGGTTGAAAAGGTTTTTGGGCCAGATCACCCAGGTGTGGCTATGTACCTCAGCAACCTTGGGCTTCTTTACGTCAACGAAGGCGAGTACATCAAAGCCGAGC
>JANOWX010000676.1:0-6490 GCA_031418175.1 Acidobacteriota bacterium
CTGCGCGGCACGGCGCCCCAGAAGCGGCTGTCCACGCTGTTGTCGCGGCTGTCGCCCATCACGAAGTAACTGTCGGGCGGCACCGTGAAAGGTTCTTTGATGGCGTACTTGGCGGCGGTTTCCATGTAAGCGTGCGCCGCCCCGCTGTCAGCTTGATCGTGATAGGTCTTGTAGCTCGCGCCCTTCGGCGGCGGGTCGGTCCGGATTTCGCGCAGGGCCGAACGCGCGTTGTACTCGCCGGTCATGTCCACATGCACACGCTGTTCGGGCAGTTCCCGGCCATTGACGAACACGGCCGCGCCGCGCACCTGCACCGTGTCGCCGGGCAGGCCGATCACGCGTTTGACGTAATTGACCTTGGGATCGCTCGGCAGTTTGAAGACGATCACCTCGCCGCGCCGTATGTCGCGCGCCGGTTGCAACGCCCCCAGCCACGCACTGCGTTTGCCGAAGATGAATTTATTGACGAAGAAGTGATCGCCGATGTGGATGGTGTTTTGCAGCGAGCCGGTCGGGACCTCGACTGCCTGGGCGATGAAGGTCATGCCGAAGAGCGCCATAATCACGGTGATCAGCGCCTGTTCGATGTAATCGCGGAGGACGGATTTGGGTTTTGCCATAGCTTCGGAATCCCGGATGTTAAAGCGCAAGTTGCGCGTGTCCTTTTACCCCATCCCCGGCCATAGCTCAAACATCAACAACGTCCAAATCAATTTGCGATGATCGGCCACGCCGCGTTCGTGTTCGTCGAGCAGGCGCTGCACAAAGGCCGCATTGAACAGTCCGCGTTGCTCCATCCGTTCAGGCGCAAAGGTGTCACGCACCAGCGGGCGCAATTCGCCTTTGACCCATTTGGCAACGGGCATGCCAAAGCCTTTCTTGGGCCGGTCAATCACGGCGCGCGGCAGCCGGTCGCGCATGGCTTGTTTCAAAATGTATTTGCCCGTCCAGCCAGAGAAGCCGCGGCGCAGCTTCATGTTCAATGGCAACTGCGTCAGGAATTCGATGAAGGTGTGATCCAACAGCGGCGCGCGCGTTTCCAGCGAGGCGGCCATGCTGGCGCGATCTACTTTGAAGAGCACGCATTCGGACAGGTAATGCGTCGCGTCCAGCTTCATCATTTGCTCGACCGCGTCGTGTCCGTTGGGCTGGTTGTAGGCGTTGACCTCGTCAAACACTGTTTCATCCGGGCAGGCGGCGATGATGTCGGGGTGCAGCAGTTGCCGTTGCAACGCGGCGTCATACGAACCCATCCAGACCGTATGGCGCATGCCGATGGGCAGTCCAGCGCCGCTGATAAAACGTTTCGCCTTGAAATCGAAAGACAGGTTGTCGGTCGAAACCGGCAGGCGCGCGACCACCGGTTCGATCAAGCCTTTGCGCACGAAGGCCGGCAGCGCGTTGTAATAGCCCGCCATCCGGTGCGCCACATACGTCGGATAGCCCGCGAACAATTCATCGCCGCCATCGCCGCCCAGCGCCACCGTCACGTGTTCGCGCGTGAAGCGCGAGACCAGAAAGGTCGGGATCAACGAGGCGTCGCCCAGCGGTTCGTCCAGCAGGCGCGGGATTTCGGGCACGATGTCGAGCATGTCGTGTTCGGTAAAACGCTTTTCGAAATGCTCAGTGCCCAGGTGTTCGGCGACCAGCCGCGCGTAGGAAGATTCGTCAAACGATTTTTCCTCAAACGCGATGCTGAAGGTTTTGATGCGGCCCGCTGCCGCTTCGCAAGCCATCGCGGTAACGGCGCTTGAATCAATCCCGCCCGACAACAGCACGCCCAGCGGCACATCGGCCAGCAGTCGAATGCGCACCGCTTCGCGCAACAGGCGGCGGACTTCGTGCAGCGCATCGGCCTCGCTGATGCGCAAGCGTTCCTGTTCGTAGCTGAGTTGCCAATAGCGTTCCTGCCGCCACTGCCCGCGTTCAAAGATCAGCCGGTGCGCGGGCGGCAGCTTCCACACGCCCTCGATCATCGTGTGCGGCGCGGGGACGAATTCGTATTGCAGATATTTGCGCAACGCCAGCAGATTGAGCTTGCGCGTGACAGACGGATGTTGCAGCAAGGCTTTCAGTTCGGAGGCAAAGACAAAGGCTTCATCGTTCTGCGTGAAGTAGAGCGGCTTCTCGCCCATGCGGTCGCGCGCGACCAGCAAGCGTTGCCGCCGCGTGTCCCACAACGCAAAGCCGAACATGCCATTCAGGTGCTGGACGAGTTCGTCGCCGTACTCTTCGTAAAGATGCACGATGACCTCGGTGTCGGATTGCGTGCGCAGCGTGTGGCCGCGTTGCAGCAACTGCTGGCGCAATTCAGGGAAGTTATAAATCTCGCCGTTGAAGACGACCCAGACCGAACGGTCTTCGTTGCAGATGGGTTGGTGGCCGCCCGCCAGGTCAATGATCGAAAGCCGCCGCATGCCGAGCGCGACGTGGCCGTTGAAATAAAAGCCTTCGTCATCGGGGCCGCGATGCAGGATGGCCGCGTTCATCGCGCGCGCGACGGCTTCGTTGCAGGGTTGCTGTTGATCGTGATTGATGTAACCGATGATGCCGCACATAAAATTCCAGCTACCTGAACGACCCCTGCACTATGCAAGCTCAAACCAATCAGCCGCGGATAAACGCTGAACAACGCTGATCAGAAACGATCCGCGTCTCTCGGCGTTTATCTGCGGCTCATTCTTCTTCAAAATTGAAGCGCGCCTTCACCGTATAAATCGGCTTGTCCTGCGCTTCGTGATACGTGCGCACCACCATTTCTGCAATCAAGCCCATCAGGAAAAACTGCACGCCCAACGCGAACAGCACCAGCGCCACCACCGGCAGCGGCGTTTGAATGAAGTCGGCGTGGTGCGGCCAATCGGCGAACTTCAACAAGAACGCCAGCCCGCTTGCCAAGCCCGAAACCACAAACGACACCAGCCCCGCGCCGCCGAAGAGGTAAATCGGCTTGGTCAAATAGCTCGCCATGAACTTGATCGTGACCAAGTCAAAGACGACCTTGATCGTGCGCGAGAGGCCGTATTTCGATACACCCGCCGTGCGCGCGTAATGGGCCACCGGCAATTCAGTCACGCGCCCGCCCGCCCATGCGGCATAGATCGGGATGAAACGATGCATCTCGCCGTACAGGTGCACGTCTTTGAGCACTTCGCGGCGATAGACTTTGAGCGAGCAGCCATAATCGTGCAGCGGCACACCGCCGATGCGCGAGATCAGCGCGTTCGCCAAGCGCGACGGAAAGGTGCGCGTGATAAAGGCGTCCTGCCGGTCTTTGCGCCAGCCCGATACCACGTCGTAGCCCTCGTCCAGTTTTTCCAACAAGCGTCGAATATCGGCCGGATCGTTCTGCAAATCGGCATCCATTGGGATGAGGACTTCGCCGCGCGCCGCGTGTATGCCCGCCGCCATCGCCGCCGTCTGACCATAATTACGTCGAAAAGCCACGACACGCACGCGCGGGTCGGCCTCGGCGAACTGCTTGAGCAATTCCAGGCTGCGGTCGCTGCTGCCGTCGTCCACATAAATCACCTCGAAGCTGTGGCCGAGTTGCGCCATCGCCTCAAAGATTTTGGCGTTCAGGCGCGCGAGGTTTTCCGCTTCGTTGTAGACGGGCAGGAAGAGCGAGAGCTTGGGATGGCGGATGGCGGATGGCGGATTGCGGATTGTTGAATCGTTGAGCGTACTCATGTGTATTTTATTCGGCTTTGCGCATGACGCAGACGAGCGAGACGCCGAAGGGCAGGGAATGATTGCGCAACCAGCCGGCTTCGCTGGCGAAGAGTTTGGCGATGATGTTGTTGATGAACGGATGATTGATGCGGTTCTCGGCCTGTTCCTCTTTGCCCAGCAGCGTCAACAGCCTGCGCCCCAGCCAGATCGGCGCGAACATCGCCAGGTTGGCGTAACTGATTTTCTCGAGCTTCAACCCGGCGGCTGCGACGGCGGCTTGCAATTGCGGCAACCGGTAACGGCGCTTGTGGCCCGATTGATCGTCATTCGGCCCCCAGAGCGCCTGAAATGCCGGGACGAAAATCACAGCGGGCGCGCCCGGTTTCAACACGCGGTGGATTTCGCGCAAACCGCCAACGTCGTCGTCCAGATGTTCGATCACATCGAGCGCGGTGACCAGATCAAAAGAATCAGTCGCAAACGGCAATTCGGTCGCGCTGGCGCACAGCACGCGCTGATGGCCGCGTTGGCGCGAGAAACGTAACGGCAAATCGAACAGATCAATGCCCTGCACGGTGCCGAAACGTTTGAGGTGATCCATCGTCGCGCCGGTGCCGCAGCCGATGTCGAGGATTTGCCGCCCTGGGTGCGCAGGCATCCCTGCCTGCGAGCTTGGCATTGGGCGGGATGAATTCAGAGTTGCAGCTTCGGCCTTTGTGCTGTCTGCCGCCGTGGCCGCTGGCAGGGTTGCCTGCGCACCCAGGGGCATCCCCAGGGCCTGTTCAATTAACGCAAGGACAATCGCGCGCCGTCCGACAAACCACCAATGCGCGTCTTCGACATCGAAGAGCACCTCGTAATTGGAGGGCCGCATCACGCCGTTCTCGCCCCAGACGGCTTCAACGGCTTCAATTTCGGGCGCGTTAATCGCCATCACGGGCCTCCAGCTTCGTGCTGTTTTGTTGCATTAGCGTCAGGGTTAAATTACTGCCACAGGTGGGACAGGCTAACAATGGGAGCAAGGATTCTTTCATCGTGGATCACCAGCCATGAAATTTCACCGGAACCGGGCGGGATTGTAGTCAGGCAGTAAGGGCAAGGCAATTGCTTTTTTCCAGATATGAATTATGGACGCCACGCCGAGTACTGGCTCCGTTTGGCTGTTCCTTAAAGAAAAAGCAGGGGCCGCCGCCGCCCCTGCTTTTTAGAATGGACGTGTCTGTTGCTGGTTAATAGGGTGAGGTGAACGGACACGGGGTGAGCGAAACGACCAGCCCGTTATTGTTCAGGGCATCCAGGCAATTCTTCAGGCTTTCCTGGTATGTCCTGATTGGGCCTGCCGTATTCGTGATGGGGTTGGCTGTCAAAGAAGCCCTGGCAGCCGCCATCAAGTCATTGATCGTGCCGTTGTAACACAGCGTATAGACGTTCCCGTTGACGTTGCCACGTCTCACGTTCAACTCCATTGCCGTGAGTTGGGCGGAAAGCATATTCGCCATGTTCACAGCATTAGCAGCCAGCAGCCAGTTGCTAAGCGCCGTCTTGCCAGCGGTGATCTGTGCACTGGTCAGCGTCGGACTTGCTGGATTCAGACACTTATCAGCCGGAACAGGGTTGAAGTCCGACCCGTTCGCATTTCTCAAGGACAACGAATTCAGGTAACAGAGATCAACGGCAGTCGTTGCATTTTGGCCGTTCTTGTTACTCCAGAACCCCAACGTGAGGCCGCCACTGGGCACCTTGCAGTAATTACAGAAATCGTAGCTGAAGGCGTTCGAGGTGTTGCTACAACTCACTGTGAACATATACGACGTAGCTTTCGTCGCAACCCACGAGGTGCCAGGCGCGATTTCGCTGACCGTGTATGTCCCCGCCGACAGATTCGTAAAGGTGTAATTCCCGTTGCTGTCGGTGAAGATCGTTCCCATCGGGGTGACGCCCTTCGTCAGCATAATTTTGTAGCCTTTGACGATCTGGCTACCGTTAGTCCCATCCACGGGGCCGTTGGCGTCATAAGACTTCTTGCCGCTGATAGAGCCGACCGAGCAATCATTCACGATCACCGGGAAGCTGCTACTAGACTTATTCAGGTGAGCATCTGTCGCCGTGCAGGTCACGGTCGTCGTGCCAAGCGGAAAGATCGAACCAGAAACGGGCGAACACTCAATCGTGATGGCGTTGGCGCTATCGCAATTGTCAGTCGCGCTGACCGAGTAACGCGCCGCCGCCGAACATGAGCCATTACTGACGGTGAGGGTGCAAACCTCGACTTTTTGCGGGACGCTCAGTGTCGGCGGTGTCTTGTCCACGACAGTCACGGTAAAGCTGCAACTGGCCTTGTTGACCGGATTGACGCCATCCGTGGCCGTGCAAGTCACCGTGGTTGTGCCCAGCGGGAAAGGTGAACCGGAAGCCGGCGTACAGGAAACGGTGGGTGGGTTGTAGGGAACTAAACCACTGCAATTGTCTGTGGCGGTGGGCGTGGTGTAAGTGACCGTCGCCTGACAATTGGCATCCGCGTTGGCTTCGATGTTGTTTGGGCACGCGATGACAGGCTGACAAACAACGTTGAAAAAATTGAGATCGAGCGTGTCGGAGTTCCCCACAGTACCTACCCAGCACTTCGACGCATTGGCTGTGGCAAATGTGTCATTGGTTTGAACACCTGAAGTTGGCCCGGTCTGCGTGTAGGGTGTGCTCAAAAGCAATGCTTCGCAGGCAGTATAAGTCGTGCCCGCAGGCAGGGTCAGCGCCCAAACCCCAGTCGAATCGGTGGTGGTTGTCATGGGCGTGACATCATTGGGGGTAGTGACAGAGA
>JANOWX010000677.1:0-7570 GCA_031418175.1 Acidobacteriota bacterium
CACCACACTTTGCGTAAGTCCGGTCAACGTGAAAAATGTCCCGCCAATACAGCGAAAAGTTGGCATTGCCAGAAAAAAAACCGGGACATGAAATTAAAACTGCTGTGCTATAGTGCGCGCCGATGGAAGGTCACCTCTTGATTGGAAACGGCGCTCACTTCGCTTGCTCGAGCCGGCGTGATTACCGTCCCCTTGATCCGGAGCGCGAAATTCTCCTTCCAGCAATCCCTACTCTGTGAGCATCAACGGTGATGCGCTGTTAGTCAGCAGTTCCGGCTTGCGCGATCAGTTGTTCGAGAGCAGGTTAATGTTAGACCACGGAAGCAGCTCTGTTACTTGCCATGTTTTGCTTGCGCCTGTCGGAAGCCGTTCCCGACACAGCTTGCCTGCTTCTTTTGCTTTTTCTGGAGAACCTTATGTCCGTTAGATTGTATGTCGGTAACCTGTCTTTCAACGTCTCTGAGGCCGAACTCGAAGACTTGTTCTCGCAAGCTGGCACGGTTCAATCGGCCAACATCGTGACTGATCGCGACACGGGCCGTTCACGCGGTTTCGGTTTCGTCGAGATGGAAACGAAAGAGGCCGCCGAGGCGGCGATTGACCAGTTCAATGGCCGCGAAATAGATGGCCGCGCGCTGACCGTCAACGAAGCCCGCCCGCGTGAAAACCGCGGTGGTGGCGGCTTTGGCGGCGGCGGCGGCCGTGGCGGCGGTCGCGGCGGCTTCGGTGGCGGTGGCGGTGGCCGTGGCGGCGGCGGTGGTCGTGGTGGTGGCGGCGGTGGCGGCTTCGGCAGTAGTCGCGGCGGCGGCGGCGAGCGCGGCGGCAATCGCTACTAAATACCTTGGCAATTAAGTCTATTGAGAGAAAGCGGACACCACCACGTAGTAACGACTTTAGTCGTTGGGTGCTGCGGCCAGGACCGCAACGATTGAAATCGTTACTACGTGTTGCCGTCCGCTTTCTCGCAAAGAACTTAGTTGTCAGTGTACTAAATCAGTTTCACTCCCCAGTGAACCCAAAACGAACGGGCTGAGAGAACGCAAGTTTTCTCGGCCCGTTTGTTTTTCGCCTGGCAGGCGGGCTTATAATTCGAGTCATGGAAAACATCACCCAAGCATTGGCCGAACGCCGCCGCGAATATGTTTCGCAACCGTTGACCGAAGCTTCAGTCGCCGCTGATCCGCTCGAACAATTCAACCGCTGGTTTCAAGACGCCCTGACGGCAGAACAGCCCGATGCCGAAGCCATGACGCTGGCGACGGCCGCCAGTGACGGGCGCGTGTCGGGCCGCATTGTGTTGCTGAAAGGTTGCGATGCGCGCGGCTTTGTCTTCTTTACCAACTACGAAAGCCGCAAGGGCGAGGAACTGGCGAGCCAGCCGTTTGCGGCACTGACGTTTTACTGGCACACGCTCAATCGGCAGGTGCGCATTGAAGGCCAGGTCGAAAAGATTTCGCGCGCAGAGTCTGAGGCTTACTATCAAACACGCCCGCGCGGCAGCCAGATTGGCGCTTGGGCTTCGCCGCAGAGCAGGGAATTGGAAAGCCGCGCAACGCTGGAACAGCGCGTGGCCGAGTTCACCGCGCGGTTTGCGACTGAGCCGATTCAATGCCCGCCATTTTGGGGCGGCTATTTGCTGCGCCCCGATCACCTCGAATTCTGGCAGGGCCGCGAGAGCCGCTTGCACGACCGCATTGTTTATTCATTGCAAGGTGGCACGTGGCGCAGGCTGCGGCTCGCGCCATAAATCAAAAAAGAATGTTGCCGCAAAAAAGCGCAAGAGACGCAATAAGGTCGTTGAAATCCTTTTGCGTCTCTTGCGCTTTTTTGCGGCTAAACAATCTTGCGCTTACGCGGTGGCTGCGGCTGGCAACAAGCCTTTGATCTCGCGCACCACGCGTTGCACTTCGGCTTCGTCGGCCAGCGCGATCATAAAGAATTTGTAGCCTTCGCTGATGCAAATCACGCCGTTGGCAAAGAACCAGATGCCGTTGAGCAGCGGGTTGCCGCCGATGATCAGATTCAGCGGAAAGCCCGTCACTGTTGCGCCGGAAAGCGCCGAGCCGATCATTGTCGCGCCCGCCGCCACACTGAAGGCGCCCAACAACGGCGCGCCAACGTACTTGGTCATATTGCGCTGAAATTCCAGCCGCTCCCGCTCAGCTTCATCCATCTGCCCACTGGCCAGCCGTTGTTCCTGCTCTTTCAAATAGCCGGTGTAACTCTCGGTCAGCTTGCGCATGCCGACGATGGGCAGCGCGCTGTGAAAGAACCAATTGCCCGCGATGGTCGAACCCAGCACTGTCGCGCCCAGGCCCGGCAAGGCCGCGCCCGCGCGAATGCCCGCCACCAGCGAGAGCGTGACGACCGTCGCCTTGCCCGGATTGTCTCTGAGCCAGACGCGCGTCTTTTCGTAGCCGCTCAGCGCCGCCTCGGTCAGCCGCGCGCCGCTGGCGCCAACGCTGTAAGCCTGTTCAGCGCGTTTGTAATAAGTCTGCGCGCCGCCGAAAACTTCGCGCGCGGTTTGCTCGGCGGTTTGCGCGCCTTCGCGGATAGTCTCGCCGGCTTTGGTCGCGGCAGTCTTTACGTTCTCGGTCACGCGCAACTCTTCATCCACCTGAGTTGCTTTGGCGCGCGCGACGTTGGCGGCTTCGCTGACCGTCTCGCCGGCCTTGCGCGCCAGATCGCCCGCCGTATTCACGCTCTGTTCGAGTTTGGTTTTGAGATCGAATTTTTCGTCGAGTTCGGCGGCTTTGCGCCGCGCCACGTCGCGCATTTGATCGAAGATGCTATTCATCGCTGCTTCCTCCAAGAATGCCATTGAATGTTGAATCGAGCGGTTGCCCAAGCCGTTGTGATGATAGCTTACGCAAGGAGCGCGGCCAAAGTTCGCGTTCAAACATGCACGCGATACTTTTGCCGCAGCAGCCACAGATGCAATGCGCCCGCGAACAGGCTGCCGGGAATCGCATTGAACGCCAGCCACGTCACCCAGTGCGGATAGGCCGGCGCGATTTCGAGCGGCGTGCCAAGCTGCCACGCAAACGCCGGTTTGGCTGCGACGAGCAACGCCAGCGCCGCAAAGCGCAAGGCCGTGGCGTTGATGTGAATGGCGTATTCGCCCGTCGAAAGCCCGCCGATGGACGCGCGGCTTTTGATCTCGCAAAACACGTCAAACAGTTCAACGATCAAATCCGCAGCCGCCGCCAGCACGCCCACCCACAGCAACCAGCCGCCGTAATTTTTGCCGAAGAGCAGCCAGACGATGGGGATGAACAAAAACGCGCGCGCCGTGTGCAGCTTGTGTTCGTAGCGCGTCTCGGCGCGGCCATACAGCTTGTACTTCCACAAGTGATAGTAAAGGCCGTCCACCGTGCCCAGCAGCAGCGCCAGATTCAGGCAAATGACGGCGGCAATCACGAGTTGATCCATCGCGGGCCCTCTCAAACCAGCGGCAATACTAAGCACACCGCTGAAGCGCAATGCGGCAACTGCCATTCCTGCGAAACTGCCAACACGGCGTCGTAACGGGCGCGTTCAGTTGGCGTGAACCCGAAATGGCGTTGGAAGAAATCGCTCGCAGTGGTTGTCAGCAACACGACTTCGCCTACACCTTTCGCGCGCGCAGCGGAAAGCAATTCCAACGTCAGCTCGCGTCCCAGTCCGTTGCCCTGTTGCGCCGGATTGACCGCCAACGAGCGCAAGAGCGTTACGTCGCCATAACGCTCTTGCCCCACACAGCCCAACAACTCGCCCGCGTCAGCGCGTGCTACCAGGAATTCGCTGAAATGCTCTGGCACGCCTTCCAACGGAAGTTCGACCGCGCGCAACAGCGCCGCTACTTCAGTGAAATCCGAGTCGTGTGCTGGCCGGATGTTCAATGCGCTGCTCCTTGCACTGCCCCTGCTGCGCTGCCGCTCAATTGCACCGGCTGCGCCATAGGCGCACAACACGCGGTGGCCTGGGCTTTCGGCAATGTTTCGGGCAACTGGTCTTTCAGCACGACGAAAACTTCCCAACGATAACCGTTCGGGTCAGTCGCCCAGACCTTGTCCTGAATCGCGTAACAGCAATTGGTTTGCATCTCGTCTTCGGTCAACAGCCCGGCAGCCTTCCAGCGCAGCTTGGTCGCCAGCACGTCATCGGTGCTGCCGACCTGGATGCCGAGGTGATTGAGGCCGCCCGCTTCGGTCACCGGATGCTCGTTCAGCGTCAGGTTGACGCCCGGTTCATCCAGGTCGAATTTGGCGTAGCCCGTGCGCACCTTGACCGGCTCCGCGCCCCAGAAGGCTTTGTAAAAAGCCAGCGATTCGGCCAGATTGTTGACGTTCAACGCGACGTGCAATTTCGGTTTCATTTGCTTTCCCTCCAATTTCAGTTTTAAAAGTCGTCTTTGGTTATGCTAGGCTATATTCGCCTTGCCGTATACAGACGCAAGATAAGGCCGGTGAGTATATCTGTCAAGGCAAATATATTGTTCGCGCAAGATTTTCTTTGCGCCAGACACGCGCGGCCTGATTGCTTTGAGTTCGTTATGCCAACATCCAAAAAAAACCTGGACGCCAAAACCCGCCAGTGGCCGCAGCAAATGGCCGCGTTGTTGAAAGCTTGCGCCGATCAAACGCGCTTGCGGCTGCTGAATCTGATGGCGCGCGAAGGCGAGGTTTGCGTTTGCCATCTGATTGAGGTGCTGGGCGTCAATCAGCCCAAGGTCTCGCGCCATCTCGCCTATCTGAAACGCGCCGGTCTGGTCAACGATCGCAAAGACGGCCTCTGGGTGCATTACCGCCTGACCGACGCGCTGTCTGAACACGCGCGGCGCGTCTTGGATTGCCTGAATTCCTGTTGCGCCGAAGCGGTGGAAATGCAAAGCGACATTACCAAACTGCGCAAGGTTTGCGCCGCCCAACCCATCGTAAAACTCACCAGCCGCGCGGCGGCTTCAGACGCCGCCAACAAAAACGCAATTGCCAAGACGAACTCGCACAAGCCCGCCTCCACATAAATAAATACTTGGCAGGCCTGCCAAATTTTATGTTTGACAGCCGTCGCGCCTGCAAGCTAGGCTTAGTGTGTTTCCTACACTAAGACAAGCAGTATGCACACCGATTCAGCAAATCAATCCAACGAACCGCGCTATTCAGGGCTGGCGACCGATCTCTATCAATTGACGATGGCGGCGGCCTATCACGCGCATGGGCGCACGGAGCGGGCGAGTTTTGAATTGTTCGTGCGCCGCTTGCCGCCAGAGCGTTCTTATCTGGTTGTCGCGGGTTTGGCGCAGGCCTTGGAATACTTGCGCGACTTGAGTTTTTCGGCGGATGAGATCGCGTACTTGCAAAGCCTGCCCGTCTTCGCGCAAGTCGCGCCAGATTTTTGGGATTACCTGCGCGGCTTTCGGTTCAGCGGCAACGTGTGGGCGATGCCGGAGGGCACGGTGGCCTTCGCGAACGAACCGCTGCTGCGCGTGACCGCGCCCTTGATCGAAGCGCAACTGGCCGAGACTTTCCTGCTGGCGACGCTCAACTTTCAAACGCTGATTGCGACCAAGGCCGCGCGGGTCGTCGCGGCGGCCGCGGGGCGCGGCGTGATCGAATTCGGTGCGCGGCGTTGCCACAGCTTCGGCGCGGCAATTTACGCGGCGCGGGCGGCCTTTATCGGCGGCTGCATCGGCACGTCGAATGTGGAGGCTGGGCGGTTATTCGATTTGCCGGTTTACGGAACTTCAGCGCATTCGTTCGTGATGTCATTCGAAGATGAACTGTCCGCCTTTCGCGCTTATCACGAAGTCTTTCCTGAAAGCACGACCTTGCTGCTCGACACCTATGACACGTTGAACGCGGCGCGGCTGGCGGCTGCATTCGGCCCTGTGTTGCGCGGCGTGCGCTTGGATAGCGGCGATCTAGCGGAGTTGAGCAAACAGGTGCGCGCGATTTTGGATGCCGCCGGCATGCAGCAGACAAAGATTATGGCCAGCGGCGACCTTGATGAGTATAAGATTGCCGCGCTGTTGGCGGCAGGCGCGCCCTTTGATTCGTTTGGCGTTGGGACTGAACTTTCGACTTCGCGCGATGCGCCGGCGTTGGGCGGCGTTTACAAATTGGTCGAGCTTGAAAAGAACGGGCGGCCCGAACCCAAGATGAAGCTGAGCCAGGAGAAAGCGACTTATCCATATTGCAAACAGGTCTGGCGCAGGGTGGCGCCGGATGGCAGTTTCGCCGGCGATGTGATCGCGGCGAGTGATGAAGCGCCCGTTTCGGATTGGCCGTTATTGCAGCCGGTGATGCATGATGGGCACTTGATTGCGCCGCTGCCGGAGTTGGCGGTGGCGCAGCATCACGCACAACAGCAACTCGCGGCGTTGCCGGCGCGCTTCAAAGCGTTGCGCGATCCCGCGCAGTATCCGGTGCGGTACAGCGCCGAACTCGAACAGAGACGGCTCAACTTGCTCAAGCTACTTGAGCGGAAATAAAGGCAGATTATGAAAATAGAAATACGACAGGGCGACATTACCGAACAACCGGATGTGGAGGCTATCGTCAACGCGGCGAATACCTGGCTCTCGCTCGGCTCCGGTGTGGCGGGCGAGATTCGGCGCAAAGGCGGCCACATCATTGACCGCGAAGGCCGTGCGCAAGCGCCGATCAAACTGGGCGCGGCGGCGGTGACGACGGCGGGCGCCATGCCTTACAAATGCGTGATTCACGCGGCGGCGATGGGTTACGCCAAAGAGGACGCCAAGGTGCCGAAGAAACCTGGCACCGACACGAGCGCCGCGATCATCCGGGACGCGACGCTAAACAGTTTGCGGCTGGCCGACGAGCGCAAATTGAAATCGCTTGCCTTTCCGGCGCTGGGCACGGGTGTGGCGGCTTTCCCGGTGGGCGAATGTGCGGAAGTCATGCTTGGCGCGGTGCGCGAATACGCCGAAGCGCACCCGGACAGTTCGCTTGAATTGATCGTCTTCGTGCTGTTTACCGAAGACGACTTTCATACCTTCAGCCGGGCGAATGAATAGCGATGATTTTTTTCGACATCGACACGCAACACGATTTTATGGATGCCGCTGGCGCGCTGGCGGTGCCGGATGCCGAGGCCCTCAAACCCCACCTTGAACGGCTGTTGCGCGCGGCGAGCGAATGCCGCCTCGCGACGATCTCTTCGCGTTGTGCGCATGAGCCGGGCGACGCCGAGTTTGCAATCTTTCCACCGCATTGTTTGGCCGGCACGCTTGGGGCCGAGCGCATCTTCGCCGCCTTGCCGCAATTGCCGCGCACCGAGCTTGCCGTTGACGCACAGCCCGACAGTTCAGCCGTTATCGCGGCTGGCCAGCATTACGTGGTGCAAAAGAAAGTCTACGATCTATTCGCGAATGCCTGGTTGAACGATTTGCGCGCGCGCGGTGTGTTTGCCGGCCAGGATTGTGCGGTATTCGGCGTGGCGACCGATTATTGCGTGCGGGCGGCGGCGCTGGGCTTGGCGCAATCCGGCGCGCGCGTTTGGCTGGTCGAAGACGCCGTGCGCGGCGTAGCGCCCGGCACCACGGCCCAAGCCAGCGCCGAGATGCGCG
>JANOWX010000678.1:0-2609 GCA_031418175.1 Acidobacteriota bacterium
CGTCAGGCGACCACGCCGGCCAAGCCAGTGGAGTAAAAAAGCTGCTGATCTTGCCCGTGACCAGCTTTTGCTCTTCCGTCCCATCCGCACGGGCCACGATCAAGGCTGCTTCGCCCCGCACCGGATCACCGCGCACGAAGGCGAACCGTTTGCCATCAGGCGACAGCGCAAGCACCGAATCAACATCCGCCTGCGAAAGCTTTTTCTCCGCGCCGCCCAGCAAGGGCACTTGATAAAGCACGTTGCGACTAAAATCATTCTGGTTGTAGTAAAGATAGCTGCCGTCACGCGAGAAGGTCAGGTCTCCGTAATCAATCCCATTGGGGGGAACGATCTCCTTATCGCTGCCGGTGGCCAGATGCTTGAGCCAGAGGCTCTGTTGTTTGGGCGCGCCCATCACATACGCCACATACTTGCCATCCGGCGAGAGGGCGGCGCGGGTGGCTTTGCCGGTGGCGGTCAGCCGCGTGAATTTCATCGTCTGGAAAGACGCGCCTGCTTCAGACGATTGGCGCTGATTGACGAGCTTGTAAAACCAGAAGCCTGCTCCCGCGACAATGACCAGCAAGGCCAGCGCGGCCAGCGCGACGCCCGGCTTGTGGTGTTTGATCTCACTGAGCAAAAGTTCGGCGGCTGAAGTAGTGTGCGCGGATTGATGCGCGCGCGTGTCGCCGGCAATGCCAGCTACCGTGTCCAGCAATGTTTCGTCGCTCGCTTTGACTTTTGCCGAAGCGTCTTCGCTTGCGCGCGCCAGTTCGGCTTGAAATTCCAACTGCCGTTTGTGTGCTTTGAGTTCCGTCAGCAATTCGCCGATGTGCTGGTAACGCTGCGTGCGCTCCTTGCTCAGCATCTTGTTGATGACCTGGGCTAGCGTGGCGGGCAACTGCGGCGCCAACTGCGCCAACGCGGGCGGCTCTGTGTGCAAGACGGCGGCAATAACCTCCGCGCCGCTCGTGCCGGCAAAAGGCCGCTGACCAGCGAACAATTCATAACTCAACACGCCCAAACTGAAAATGTCCGTCCGCGCGTCCACCTCCAAGCCGCGCGCCTGTTCGGGCGACATATACGCGAGCGTGCCCATCACTACGCCGGGCTTGGTATGCAGCGATTCCTCGTCGGCTGACCGCGTCGCCAATTCCGAGCGTTGCCGCTCGGTCAACTTCGCCAAGCCGAAATCGAGCACTTTGACGTAGCCATCGCGCCTGATCATCACGTTCTCCGGCTTGATGTCGCGGTGCACGATGCCCGCCTCGTGCGCGGCGGCGAGCGCGCCGGCGATCTGCACGAGGATGTCCAGCGCGTCGAGCAGCGCCAGGCGTTCCTGCTTCAGGCGCTGGCGCAGCGTCAGGCCTTCCACGAATTCGGCGGCGATGAAGTGTGTCGCGCCGGCCTCTGTCGTCGCCTGGCCGATCTCGTAAATCGTGATGATGTTCGGATGATTGAGTGAGGAGGCGGCGCGCGCCTCTTGCTCGAAGCGCTGCACCAATTCGCGGTCAGTGGTGAACTGTGCGGGCAACAGCTTGAGCGCCGCGTTGCGCCCCAAGCGCGTGTCTTTGGCCAGGTAAACCTCGCCCATCCCGCCCGCGCCGATGCGCCTGAGCACTTGGTATGCGCCAATGCGCTCCGGGAGTTTGGCTGTAGTGGTCTCGTCAGCGAGAGCTTGCGCGGCCACGTTCAAAACAGGCTGTTCTAAAAAATTTTCGGCTTCGGTCTGATTGGCGAGCAGCGATTCGACTTCGCGGCGCAACGCCGGGTCAGCCGCGCAGAGCCGGTTGAGTAAAGCCGCGCGCTCACTCGCCTCACACTCCAGCGCGTCGAGATAGATTTGCTTGGCTTGCTGCCAATGCTCAGGACTCATCGCGTTTCTTTCCCTTCAACTCGTGCAGCAACCAGGCCTTCGACGCCTTCCAATCGCGCATCACCGTTTCCGGCGAGACCTGCAACACAGTCGCCGTCTCTTCCACGCTCAACCCGGTGAAGAAGCGCAACTCAACCACCCGGCTCGCGCGCTCGTCCACCACGGCCAAGCGGGTGAGCGCTTCATCGAGCGCCAGCAAATCCGCATCTTGCTGCTGCGGCAACTCCGCCGCTGCCGAGAGCGACACGCGCACGGCCGCGCCGCCGCGTTTGGCAAAGTTGCGCGCGCGGGCGAAGTCCACCAGGATGCGCCGCATCAATTGCGCCGCGAGTGCAAAGAAGTGCGCGCGGCTCTGCCATTGCACCTCGTGGACATCAATCAAACGCAGATAGGCTTCATTGACCAGCGCCGTGGTTTGCAACAGGTGGTCGGGCCGCTCGCGGCTCATATAACGCTTGGCTAGCGCCCGCAATTCATCGTAGACAAGCGGCATCAACTGCTCAAGCGCCGCCTGGTCCCCGGCGCTCCAGGCGCGGAGCAATTGTGTGACTTGCAGTGCTGCGGGTGTCGCCATACCGACCTCTCGATGCGCTTGATGATGCGCTTGATGAAGATGAATTCAGCTTGCAGGCGGCGCGCATTATAGCACCGTGTAGCGGCTTTTCCCCGCGCCTTCCTGAGCCGCGTGCGGCTGAAAATTTTGGTGGTGGCTAAGTCAGGTCGGACGTGTCAGTAGCCCGCGCGTGAGCAA
>JANOWX010000679.1:0-3910 GCA_031418175.1 Acidobacteriota bacterium
TCGACAAGCTGGCAGCTTGTCGGACAACCGAATTTCAATGCGCCGCGAGCGCGGCGCGCAAATGCAACATTGCTTGCGTATGCAACTGTGAGACGCGCGATTCGGTAATGCCCAGCACTGCGCCCGCTTCTTTCATCGTCAGTTCTTCGAGGTAATAAAGCGCTACGACCTGCCGTTCGCGGGCGGGCAGCCGGTCAATGCACGCGAGCAGCCGGGCGCGGCCTTCGGCGCTCTCATAAAGGGCCAGCGGATTGCGCGCCGGATCAGCGGGGATTTGCGGCAGCGGCAGTTCGCCCTCTTCGGTATTGCCTTCCAGGCCCAGCAATGTCAGGCCGCGCAATTCGCCCAGCAGCGCCTGAAATTGCGCCATCGTCAGGCCCAGCGCGGCTGCCACTTCTTCTTCTTCGGCGGGCCGCCCGCTGTCGCGTTCGATCTGGTGATAAGCGGCTTCGACCTCGCGCGCGCGCTGGCGCAAGGCGCGGGGCGCCCAGTCGAGCGCGCGCAAGCAATCGAGCATGGCGCCGCGCACGCGTAATTCAGCATAGGTTTTGAATTGAACCCCGCGCGTCGCGTCGAATTTATCCACCGCATCCAGCAAACCCAGCACGCCCGCGCCGATCAGGTCGTCGCGGTCTACCGAAGGCGGCAACTTGGCGGCCAGCCGTTCGGCGATGAACTTGACTTGGGGCAGGTGCGCTTCGACCAACGCATCGCGTGTGTCCTTGGCACATTTACAAGCGGGTTCCCCCAACGCGTGCCGCGCCACGGCGGTGTAAGCTGTTTGTGTCCTCTTCAACAACATAGCTTCGTTAGTGCGAGCTTTGAGCCAGCGGGGCGCTCAACGCAGCCCAGAAAGACCGCTGGTGTTGCTGGTGCTTGGCCCGCGGCGCTTGTTCGGATTCGAGTTGTTTGGCGATCAGCCGTATCGAACGGCTGGCGGGCGCGTCCGGGGCATAGAGCACCACGGGGACTTGTGCGCGCACGGCCTCAGCCAGTTGGGCATCGCGCGGAATCGTTCCGAGTAAGGTCAGCTTGCGTCCCAAAAAGCGCGTCACGGCGGTTTGCAGTTGCGTAAAGATGCGTTGGGCATCGCCGATGCCGACGACGTCGTTGACGATGAGCAAGAGCGGTTGGGCCGGATTGTGCTGATGCAGGACTTTGATGACCGCATAGGCATCCACCACCGCCGTGGGGTCGGGCGTGGTGACGATGATCACTTCATCGGCGGCGTGCAGCACGCCGGTGACGTTTTCGGCAAGGCCGGCGGCGGTATCAATAATCATGCAATCGGCGGCGGCTTCGAGCGTTTGCAATTCGCCGATCAAACGCGTGTGTTGCTGACCCGCCAGGTTGGCCAACTCTTCGACGCCGCTGCCGCCGGGAATCAGGCGCAAACCATACGCCACCTCGATGATGACTTCTTCCAGCGAGCGTAGCCCCTGCAACACGTGGCCCAGGTGATATTGCGGATTCAGGCCGAGCAGCACATCGGCATTCGCCAAGGCCAAATCCGCATCCAGCAAGGTCAGGCGGCGGCCCAGCGCGGCCCATTCGAGCGCCAGATTGACCGCGACATTCGTTTTACCGACGCCGCCCTTGCCGCTGGTCACGGCCAGCGTGCGCATGTGTTTGGCCGCCGCAGTTTGATGCGCCAACGCGGTCGCGGTCGCGGTCGCGGCCAGCGCTGACTGAGCGCCACCCGCGCGCTGTGCCGCCATTAACCGCATTGTCTTTGCTTGATCGGTCATAAAAAGTAGCCGGTAGTCAGTGGCCAGCCATTAACTACACTGACAACTAAGTTCTTTGAGAGAAAGCGGACGGCAACACGTAGTAACGATTTCAATCGTTCGGTCCTGGCCGCAGCACAAAACGAATAAATTCGTTACTACGTGTTGCGGTCCGCTTTCTCTCAAGCGGCTTAATTGCCAGGGTATTAACTGACCACTGACCACTATTCCCATTCACGCAGCCTGTGCGAGCGGGCGTGAGCGCATGACCCGTTGCGCGAAAGCGGCGGGTGTGGCGCGTTCCAAATCCTCTGGGACGCGTTGGCCCGCGCAGAGGTAAAGCAACGGCAGCGCGGCCGTCACCGCGATGTTGACGGCCGCGCCGGGTTGGACGGTTTCGTCGAGTTTGGTCAGCACCAGCCGGTTGACGCCGTAAAGCGCAAATTTATTGAGCGCGAGTTGGGCTTCGTCGGGGTGATTGGTGGCGGGCAGCACCAGACATTTCAGCACGGCGCGTTGTGCGCGCAGGTAATCGGCGAATTCGATTTGATCGGCCAGGTCGTGCGGGCTGCGGCCCGTCGTGTCAATCAGCACCGTGGCCTGATTGGCGAAACGGCGCAGCAGCGCGTCCAACTCCGCCACCGAACGCGCGACGTGGCAGCCCGCGCTGAGGATTTCGGCATAGGTCTTCAACTGTTGAACGGCGGCGATGCGATAAGTGTCGAGCGTGATCAACTCGACGCGGCGGCGCGCGCGCAAGGCGATGTGCGCGGCCAGTTTCGCAATCGTCGTGGTTTTGCCCACGCCGGTTGAACCGATGAAGGCCGCCGCGCCAGTGCCGGCCAGCACGGCGTCGGCGAACTGCACCCAATTGGGCAAGGCGGCTGACAAGGCCAGTTGCGCGCGTTGCCGGGCGTCATACGAATTGCTCGACATGACCGCTTGCTTGACCGCCTGGCGTGCGAGTCCGGCGGGTAAACCCGCGTGGCGCAATTCCTGAAATGCCTCATACGCCGCCGCGTTGAAGAGCGCCGGATCATCCTCAACTTCGGCAGCCCGCTGTGCATTGGGCCGGGCCGTGACTGCGCCCAGCGTGAATTTGATCTCGCGCATTTCCGCCCAGAGCCGCGCCAATTCAGGATCGCGTTCGAGGGCCAGGACGGGTTTGCCTTGAGTGGCGGGCGGACGGCCCTGTTGTTTGAACAGCGGAGCAGGGCGGTTGTCGGCCGTGGCCGGGTTTGGAGCTGGCTGCGGGCGGCGATGGACGATGCGCGGCGCAAATTCGGCCACTTCGACAGCTTCTCGTGAGGGCCGTGAGGTGCGGTTCGGCGCGGGCGCGGGGCGCGGCGCACGGCTGGGCCTTGGTTCGCTGGCCCGCAAGCCGCTATTGCCAGCGTAAGCGCGCGCCGCGAGTGCCGCGAAAGCTTTCAGACCTTGTTCCTCGTTCACCGCGAAACGCGGCGCAGGCGCGGCCTGGGAATCGTCAGTCAAATTGAGCTTGTTGCGATTCAGCGGTGGCGGTGTTGGAGGCGCCGGTGGTCGTGGCGGCACGTTGGGCCGTTGGGCAGCGGGTTTCGCGGCGGCGTTGGGTGCGACGCGCACTTCAATCATATTGCGCCCGCCCACGCCGAAGAGGCCGCCCGCCTTGACCTGTTTGGTTTCGAGCACCAGGGCGTCTTCGCCGAGTTCCGCTTTGATTTGCATGAGCGCCTCGCGCAGGCTGGCGGCTCGATAGCTTTTGATCTTCATAGTTCACCCAGAAGCGATTGCAGATTTCAGATTGTGGATTGCGGATTGAAAAGAAATCTGCAATCTGCAATCTGCAATCGCCAATCTGAAATCAACCAACTGTTCCAATCGAAACGAGGCGTACATTCGGCGCGACCTCGCTGTGAGCGATCACCGCCAAGTCTGGCAAGAAGCGTACCGTAAGTTTGCGCAAGTGCGGGCGCACGGCGGCTGAACACAAAATCACCGGTTGCGAGAGTACGGCGGCCTGGATGGCGGCTTCGATTTTTTCGAGCAGCAAGCGCCCGAATTCCGGCTCAAGCGCCTGTGTTTGCGGGCCTCCGTTGAGGCCGAAGCGTTCTGAAAATTGCCGTTCCAATTGCGGCGCCAGCGTGAGCACGGTCAGTTCGCCGCTCTCGGTCGAAAGCCCGGCGCAGATGGTGCGGGCCAGCGCC
>JANOWX010000680.1:0-6201 GCA_031418175.1 Acidobacteriota bacterium
ATTTCGTCGCACGCGGTGAGGACTTCCAGCAATTCGTCAAAGATGTGGCGATGCACATTTGCGCGTCTGAGCCGCAGTTCGTCAACAAGTCGGAAGTGCCCGCAGACCTCGTCGAGAAAGAACGCCGCATCGCCTTTGAAACGGCCAAGGCCGACCCGAAGAATGCCAACAAGCCGGACAACATCATCGAGAAGATGGTCGAAGGCCGCTTATCGAAGTTCTTCACCGAAGCGGTGCTGCTCGAACAGCCGTTCGTCAAAGACCAAGCCATCACCATCGGCGATTTGATGACCCAGATGACGGCGAAGACTGGCGAGAAGGTCAGCATACGCCGCTTTGCCCGCTTCAAAATGGGCGAAGGCCTGGAAAAACGCACTGACGATTTCGCCAGCGAAGTGGCGGCGGCGGTGAATCAGTAAAATTGTTGAGGAGCGCATTGGCCGCTCCTCTTTTCTTAGGCGGGCGGAAATTTGACCAGCGTGGCTAAAGCAGTAACAAAAGAGAAACCGCACTTTAAGCGCATCCTGCTCAAACTGAGCGGCGAGGCGTTGATGGGCGATGTGGGCTATGGCATTGACCCCGTCGTCGCGCGGCGCGTGGCGCAAGAGGTCAAAGACATCCATCTGCTCGGCGTCGAAGTCGCGCTGGTGGTCGGGGGCGGCAACATCTTTCGTGGCCTGAAAGCCAGCACCAGCGGCATGGATCGCGCCTCCGCTGATTACATGGGCATGCTGGCCACCGTGATGAACGCCGTGGCCTTGCAGGACGCGCTGGAGAAGCTGGATGTTTATACCCGCGTGGTTTCGGCGATTGAAATGCGCGAGGTCGCTGAACCGTTCATCCGCCGCCGCGCCGTGCGCCACCTCGAGAAAGGCCGCATCGTGATCTTTGCGGCAGGCATCGGGCAACCCTACTTTACGACCGACACGGCGGCGGCCATGCGCGCCTTGGAAGTGCACGCCGATGTCTTGATGAAAGCCACGCGTGTGGGCGGCATTTACACGGCTGACCCGCGTCTGGACGCAACGGCGGTCAAGATTGACGTGTTGAGCCACGCCAAGGTGTTACAAGATGGCCTGGCGGTGATGGATGCTTCAGCCGTGGCGCTGTGCAAAGAGAACCGCCTACCCATTCTGGTTTTCGATATGACGCAACACGGTAACATCAAGCGGGCCGTATTGGGCGAACGCGGCGTGGGCTCGCTGGTGCGGCCCGCGGACGACTAAGGCAGAGTTGTTAAATCGAAAGAGGCAAATATGGTCAAAGAAGTCAGCAAAGACACCGAAACGCGCATGAAGAAAGTAATCGAGGATTTCCGGCACAAGCTTACGACTGTGCGCACCGGACGCGCCTCGACCAATATCCTGGACAACATCACCGTCGAAGCTTACGGCTCCGAGTTGCCCTTGAATCAGGTGGCGACCATCAACGCCCCCGAAGCGGCGCTGCTCACCGTCCAACCGTTCGACCCTGCGCTGGTCAATACGATTGATAAAGCGATTCGCAGTTCCGACCTGGGCCTCAACCCGTCAAACGATGGCAAATTGCTGCGTATCCCGATACCGCCCTTGACCGAAGAGCGGCGCAAACATTTCGTCAAACAGATTCACGAAATGGCCGAGGATCATAAGACGGCAGTCCGCAACATTCGCCGCGACGCCAATGAAAAGCTGAAAAAGGCGTTGAAAGATAAGACGATCTCAGAAGACGAAGAAAAAGCCGGCTTGGCCGAAGTCCAAAAACACACCGATCATTTTGTTGCTTCAATCACTGAACTGTCGAAGCACAAAGAAGATGAAATCATGAAGGTTTAACAGCAGCTCGGCTTTCGCCTTTCAAAAGCGCAGCCTTGAATGGTCAATTCAAGGCTGCGCTTTTTTCATTGCAAGCGGATCAAATGCGAGACGGAAACAACACAGTTTGAAATTTTCTGAAAGCCTAAAGATAATGCCCCACGCGTTTTTTATTCTTGAAATGAGGCTCGATTGCCATGCCGCTTGCCGTCAATTCAATGCTGCTGTTTTCCCTGCTGTCCCAGTTGATGGCCTGGACGCCTCCCATTGGCGGGCAAGTTCGCGTTGACGCACAGCGCGAAAAAGCAGTCATACGGCAGCAATTCAGCAAAAGCTTTCACGACCTGCAGGTCGTCAGCCAGCAAATGCTGCGCGAACACGACGCGGGCCTACTGACCGCCGCACAACTGTCCAAACAAGCCAAGACAATCAACAAATCAGCCAAGACATTGCGCACGCTGATGGCGCTTGGCGAACTGGCACAAGAGCCGTATCCGGTGGAAAAGGGTCTGGCCAAGACCGGCGAGTTCGATAAATCCATTCGCCGCCTGGCGAAAATGATCTACGACTTTTCGCACAGCCCGCATCATCAAAACAGCAAGGTCTTTGACACCGCCGAAGCAACGAAAGTGCAAAAGGTTTTGCTCACGATCATCGCACTTTCAAAAGTTATTGAGGCAAATGCGAAAAACTATCCTCGCATTGCAGTGTCCGAGACGGGCAAACCCTAACCAGCCTCTTCTTCTTAAGCGAACGTTTGCCGGGCATTAGCTATCACGCTGACTCATCACGAGAAAAATTACAGAATATGGAAAAAACGATTGACAGTATAGTCTTCCAGTACTATATTCACCTTCGTCAAGTCGGACCCAGTCCTACAAAAGCTTGCGCAAAAGTATTAAGCGCCGTTTCAATACTGCAATGCTTTCCGAGTTGAACAAGTTCCCTGTCACGATTTGGTTTTGAGCGATCTGTGGACGAGAGAATGGTTGGTGGTGTTGGTGATGGTTGTCGGTGTTAGGTGAGTCAGGTGCGCGGTTGTCCCACTGCTGCAAAGATCAGAACCGAACTCACATAAAGCGCTCTTCAATCCCGCAACATATACAAATTCATCTTCGCTCTCTGGACGAGTTTTCGAGACTACCGGCTGAGACGTCAGTAGGGGATGCCTGATCCTCGGTTCGGTATATCTGAGACAGACGCTAGCGCTCGCGTTAGCGTCTGTCTCCAGAGTTAAGCAAGCAATTATCCGAAAAATCCTACGAGCTTCTCGCCCTCATATGTCAGTAGGGGATGCCTGACTTTGAGTAGCGGAAGGGCTGAGGCAGATGCGATCACGGGCGTTTGCCTCAGCCATTTTTTGTTTTGGGCACAGCCACTTCCCTCCGCTGGGAAGCAACCTCACTTGCTTCTCCCTTACCAAGCTTGTCCAGCCCACCATCACCCTCGCGCTACCAATCAACCCGTTCTGAGCGCCTCTAACAAGACGCGCTAACCTTGCTGCTGTTCGGCCAGAGTGGGCGGCGGCTTCAGCAACCAGTTGATCGAAGGCGGCGGATTTGTTCACGGCGCGTCAAACTACTAGCTGGTGATTGTGCGAGCAAGCTGAACGCCAATTTGCTGGCGGTTACAATCAGACGGTAGAATGCGCCGCTGTCTTAGCACAAGCATTGACGATCAATCCGGAGCACAACTGATGGGCAATTCAAATTGGCAGACCGATGAAAAAGAGCGCCGCCATCACGACGATTTTGGCGGCGTGCCGGCTTACGGCGAATTGGAGCGGAAAGCACGCGGCGCGGGCGGCACCTCTGGCGGCATCCTTGAATTCCTGCTGGGGCTGGCGCTGGCGATTGGCGGCGGCTATCTGTTCCTCAATCAAGTCACGGTCACCAGCAGTTTCTGGACGCTGTGGGGCTACAACGCGTTCGGACTGACGTTGCTGCCGCTGTTGCTGGGCATCGGGCTGCTGTTTTTCAACGGACGCTCGAAAGCCGGCTGGCTGCTGACCTTCGGCGGCGCGGTCATCATCGTCATCGGCATCATTGCAAACCTGACGGTGTATTGGCACGCGACAAGCCTGTTCAACACGCTGCTCATCTTTACCCTGCTCGCGGGCGGCCTTGGCCTGGTCGCGCGCTCGCTGAAAGAGCATTGACTTTGTGGGAATGGGATTCAGGGGCTAGGGGTTAGTTTTGTGCACCCGCTAGCCCCTAATCCCCAGCCCCCAGCCTCTATGACCTATCTAACCGGCAACGCCTGGCTTTTCGCCTATTTCAAAAAGTATCGCGGGCAATTGATTGCAGGCACCTGCTTCGTATTCGTGGCGGTCTCGCTCGGTGTATTTCTGCCGCGCTTCGTCGGCCAGGCGATTGACGACTTAGCAACGCACGGCGTGACGCGCGGCAAGATTCTGGAAAGCGTCGCGCTGATTCTCGGCACCCAACTGGTCAGCGGCATATTTCTGTATTATCAGCGCCGCACGCTGATCAATATGTCGCGTTACATCGAATACGACTTGCGGCAGGATTTTTATGGCCATCTGCAAAAGCTGCCATTGCAATTTTTCCAGGAACATCGCACGGGCGATTTGATGGCGCGCGCGACCAACGATCTGGGCGCGGTGCGGGTGTTGGCTGGCCCCGCAATTATGTATAGCGAACAAACGCTGTTTCGCGTGCTCATCATCCTGCCGCTGATGTTCGCGGTGAGCGTGAAGCTGACGCTGCTGCTGTTGTTGACCATGCCGCTCGTGACGGTGACGGTGAAATACTTCGGCCAGCAGATTCACGTGCGCTTCGAGAAGATTCAGGAGTTCTTTTCCGAAATCACCGCGCGCGCCCAAGAGAATCTGACCGGCGTCCGCGTCGTCCGCGCCTACGCGCAGGAAGAAGCCGAACAGCGCGAATTTGCCCGCCTGAATGACGAATACGTCGAACGCAATCTGGGTTTGGTGCGGTTGTCGGCGGTGTTCCGGCCGCTGATGACCTTCACGATTGGCCTCGCGCAAGTCGCCATCCTCTGGTACGGCGGACGCGAAACAGCGCGCGGCGCAATGACGCTGGGCGAATTCACCGCCTTCTTTCTTTATATGGAACAGTTGATCTGGCCGCTGATTGCAATGGGCTACGTCACGAACATGGTGCAGCGCGGCACGGCCAGCTTGAAACGCATGCACGAGATTATGGCGATTGAACCAGCCATTCGAGACGGGGAACCAGCGCGACGAGCAGACGTGGAGATTCGGGGACGGATCGAGTTTCGGAACTTGACGTATCGCTATTCGGCCACGACGCCGGAGGTATTGCGCGACATCAACCTGGTCATCGAACCCGGCCAGACTGTCGCCTTCATCGGGCGCACAGGCTCTGGCAAATCCACGCTGATGAATCTGGTGCCGCGTTTACTGGATGCCGCGCCGGGAATGGTGCTGATGGATGGCCGACCGATTCGAGAAATCCCGTTGCAACAACTGCGCGCCAGCATCGGCTACGTGCCGCAAGAGACATACCTTTTCAGCGAGACGCTGGCCGAAAACATCAAGTTCGGTGTCCAGAACGGGCACAACGGGCACACGGTTAATGTCGAACAAGCTGCCGCGGTGGCCGGTTTGGCTGATGACGTGCGCGAATTTCCCAAGCAGTACGCGACGATTCTGGGCGAACGCGGCATCACGTTGTCGGGCGGGCAAAAACAACGCACGGCCATCGCCCGCGCCATCATCCGTGAACCGCAAATACTGATTCTGGACGATGCGCTGTCGGCCGTGGACACGTATACGGAAGAAAAGATTCTGAGGCAATTGCGCACGGTAATGCGCGGGCGCACCTGCTTGATCGTGGCCCACCGCATTTCGACGGTGAAAGAGGCCGACCTGATTTGCGTATTGCACGACGGACAAATCATCGAACGCGGCACCCACGAAGCGTTGTTACGGTTGGGCGCAGCCTATGCTGATTTGTACGAGCGGCAATTGTTGGAAGAAGAATTGGCGGCGGTTTAGCCCTGGCCTTGAGCAGTATTTGCCGGGCCATTCGTCACGACAACAACAACTCCAAATCCTCGCGCCCCAAATCACGAATCAAGCTGTTATCGGCGCTGATGATCGCGTCGGCCAAATCGCGTTTGGTGTTTTGCAATTGCAGCACCTTCTCTTCGACGGTGTCGCGCGCGATCAGGCGGTAGGCAAACACCTGGCGCTCCTGCCCGATACGATGCGCGCGGTCAATCGCCTGCATTTCGACCGCCGGGTTCCACCAGGGGTCGAGCAGAAAGACGTATTCCGCCGCCGTCAGATTCAAGCCCAGGCCGCCGGCTTTCAGGCTGATCAAAAATAGTTTGCAATCAGGATCGGTCTGGAAGCGTTCGACGCGCGCCTGGCGGTCGCGCGTGCGTCCGTCCAGGTATT
>JANOWX010000681.1:0-2363 GCA_031418175.1 Acidobacteriota bacterium
ACGGCGCGCCCGGACAAGCTAAAGCTTGAACTCTAAACGCCTGCACCTGACGCGCTCAGGTAGGTTGAGTGTGCCAATCTTGATTGTTTCGATTTAGACACCATGCTCTTTTGTTCGACGGCCAACGAGGCCACTGGCCACTGGCCCTAGCCAGTTGGCGTTATCTAGGAATGGCTTGAAAACAAAACTGCCAAATCAACCACGGGGAACACTGGGCACACGGGGAAAACCCATTCAGGCAGGTTGATTTCTCCCCGTGTGCCCCTGTGTCCCCCGTGGTTTGGCAGGGTTATTTCCAGTTCATTCCTTAGCGTCATTTAGCGAATACTGAATTGCACCGTATTCGCAGCTTTGCCATCCACCGTGACCAGCAAATCCAGCACGCCACGGCCCGCCAATGAGCGTGGCACCGGCCCCAGATTCAATTGATCCAAGCCTGCTAAATCGCCTTGCGGCCCCGCCGAAAAAACCGGCAGATTCACGCCGCCCAGCGAGGCGGTGACGGTGTTCGGGGCGCTGCGCCCGCGCACACCCGTCGCATAGGTCACCAGGAAGACCTGTTCGCCCACCGGCCCCAGATCAATCGGCACCGGCACATAACGGTTCGTCTGGGGGTTCAGTTCGGAAGCGACCTCGAACACTTGCTGGCCATTGGCGCGCACGCGCAAGACCACCGCGGCGGCGACGCCGGCGCCATTGGCGTTGGCCGCGAAAAGGCCCGGCGCGGCGGGGCTGATCAGCACCGTGCCCACCGACACCTCGCCATTGCCCGAGGTGATCGTGATCGTCGCCAAGCCCGAGGCCGTCCCCGCCGGCATCAGATAGTTGACCTGGCCCGCCGCGACGAAGAAGAGTTGTGCGAAGCGTTCAAGGCCCGCGCTGTCACGCACGCGCACCGTCGTGCCGCGCAATGTCGTGGGCAACGGCTGCACTGTGCCCGACTCGGTGCCGGTCGCCAGGTTGGCGCCAAACGCCGCGACGATGGATTCGGGCGCAAACATCTGGGCCAGGTAACTGGCCGCCGAAACGTTGGCCAACGGGCGCGCAATCGTCAGCGTGACTTCGTTGGAGACGCCGCCACCCGGCCCCGGATTGACGACCGTGATGCGCGCCGCGCCCGGATTGGCAATCTCGGCGGCACTGATCTGTGCCGTCAATTGCGTCGGGCCAGCCAACACAGTGTTGCGCTCCACGCCATTCCAGCGAATCCGCGACGTGCTGACGAAGCCGGTGCCGTTGACGGCCAGCGTGAACGCCGCGCCGCCCGCCGCGACCGGATGGGGCGCGATCGTGGCGATGACCGGCGTTGGATTCGGCCCGGAAATCGTCAAGGTCAACGCATTCGACGGCCCCGCTGTCGGCGCGGCATTGAGTACAGTGACTTGCGCCGTGCCGGGCGTGGCCACATCGGCGGCGGTGATTTGCGCCGTCAACTGCGCCGGATTGACGAAGCTGGTTTGCCGCGTGTTGCCGTTCCAACGCACGACTGCGCCGTTGACAAAGCCTGTACCGTTGACCGTCAGCGTGAAGGTACCGCTGCCCGCCAACACTTGTTGCGGCGCCAGCGAGGTCAGCGTCGGCGCTGGATTGCTTTGCGTGATCGAGAACAGCACCTCGTTGGAAGTGCCGCCGCCGGGCGCCGGGTTGACGACTTTGAGGCCCGCCGTGCCAGCGCTGGCCACATCCGCCGCAGGCACTTGAATCGTCAGTGTCGTCGCGTTGACGAAATTGGTCAGCCGCGCCGCCCCGTTCCACCAAACCGATGAAGAGTTGAGAAAGCCCGTGCCGGTGATGGTCAGCGTGAACGCCGCGCTGCCCGCCAGGACTGAATTCGGCGTCAGGCTCACGATGGCGGGCGCGGGATTGGGCTGCACGATCGTGAAGCTCAACGCAGTCGAAGTGCCGCCGCCCGGCGCGGGATTGAACACCGTGACTTGCGCTGTGCCCGCGCTGGCGCTGTCCGCCGCCGTGATCTGCGCGGTCAGTTGCGTGGCGCTGACAAATTGCGTCGTGCGCGCATTACCGTTCCAACGCACCACCGAACTGTTGATGAAATTGGTTCCGTTGACCGTCAACGTGAACGCCGCGCCGCCGGCTTGTCCCGTATTCGGACTCAAGCTGGTCAGCGTCGGCACGGGGTTGGGCTGGATCAACGAGAAATCCACATTGTTTGAGGCCCCGCCCCCTGGGGCCGGATTGAGGACGGAAAACTGCGCCAGGATACCGACGCTGGCGATGTCGCTGGCGGGAATCTGCGCGGTCAGTTGCGTAGCGCTGACAAACGTCGTCGGGCGCGCGTTGCCGTTCCAGCGCACCACCGACGCCCCGCCGGCAGTGTTGACGAAACCCGTTCCATTGACCGT
>JANOWX010000682.1:0-2876 GCA_031418175.1 Acidobacteriota bacterium
TGGAAGCGCTGCGTACCCAGAGGCGGCACGCGCTGATCACTTCTGTCCAAACACCGTCTTGAATTCCGCGCCCACGCCCGCATAACGCAAAATCGCGCCAGCGCGTCCGACAGCCCAGGCCTGTTCGCCGCGCGCAAACACGCCGCGCAAAGGCGTCGTCGTGCCGCTCACGTCGCGCTGCCAGGTTTTGCCGCCATCGTTCGTTTGCACAATAAAACCGTTCATCCCCACCGCCAGCACACGGCGCGCGTTGGCGGCGTGCACGCTGAGCAAGTGGCTGGTCACGCCGCTGATTTGCACGGCCCAGTTTGCGCCGCCGTCGGTCGTGTTCAGGATCAAGCCCTCTGCGCCGACGGCCCAGCCGATGCGCGCGTCGGCAAAGGTTACGCCGTAAAGCCAGCGCGGCGTCCCGCTCTCTTGCTTGCGCCAGATCGCGCCGCCGTCATCGGTGTGCAAGAGCGTGCCCTCTGCGCCAACGGCCCAACCTGTCTTGCTATCAACGAACGTGACCGCTTCGAGCCAGGCCTGTGTGTTGGAGGTCTGCGCTTCCCAATTTGCGCCGCCGTCCGCCGTGTGCCGGATCAAGCCGGCTTCGCCGACAACCCAGCCGGTGTTGGCCGTGGGGAAAGCGATGCCGTGCAGGTTTTCTTCAGTGCCGCTGGGCAGCGCTTGCCAATGCGCGCCGCCATCGGTCGTTTGCAAGATGGCGCCGCGTTCACCAGCGGCCCAGCCGTGTTGCGCATCGGCAAAACGCACGGCGCGCAAATTCGCGCTGGTGTCTGCCGTTTGCGCTTGCCAGCGTTCACCTGCCGCCGCAACCAAAATCGTGCCGTTGTCGCCGACGGCCCAGCCGCGCTGTTCATTCAAAAAGTGCACGGCGTTGAGCGTTTCGGTCAGCCCCAGCGTCAAGGGCTTCCACGCTTCGCCTCCATCGGTCGTCGCCAGCAACGCGCCGCTTTCGCCTGCGGCCCAGCCGGTTTTGGCGTTGAGAAAATACAGCGCGTTCAATTGCTGCGCACTGTTGGAAAGTTGCGCGCTCCAACTCGCCCCGCCGTCGCTGGTCGCCAGCAACACGCCGTCAGCGCCCGCCGCCCAGCCGCGTTCGCCATCAATGAAAGCGACGGCTGTCAAATCGGCTGAGGTATTGCCGGATTGCTGAGTCCAATGCGCGCCCGCGTCAACGCTGCTCAAAATCAAACCATTACTTCCAACAACCCAAAAGCGATTCGGCGCAACGGCGCTGACGCCGGTCAGATTGCGCGGCGCGGCGGTTGTGCGCGCTTCCCAACTCTGGCCGCCGTTGGCGGTCACGAGCAAGGTGCCCTCTGCGCCCACGGCTGTGCCCAGCCGGTCGTTGATGAAAGCGACGGCTTGCAGATGTTTGCTCGTGCCGCTGGCCTGGGGCGACCAATGCTCGCCGCCATCCACCGTCGCCAGCAGCGCGCCTTCGACACCGGCGGCCCAACCGCGCCGCTCGTCGCTGAACCAAACGCCGTACAGATGTTTTTTGTAGCCGCTCTCCTGCGGCTTCCAACTCGCGCCGCCATCGCGCGAAAAGAGAATCGTGCCGCGCGCGCCGACGACCCAGGCTTTGTTCCCTGCGAGCGCCAAGCCGTAAAAGGGCGTGCTCAGGCCCGTGCGCACGGCCACCCAGCGTTGTCCGCCGTCGGCAGTGCGCAAGAGCGTGCCATCGCGTCCGGCGGCCAGCCCGCGCCGGGCGTCGCTGAATTTGACGGCGTAAAGTGGATTGCCTTGCGGACGCGGGTTTTGCCAACGCCAGTAACCGATTAAAGGGGTTTGCAATTGTACCGGCAGGCAAAGCAGGCACACTGCAGCGAGGAGCAATGCCCTGCCGCCAATTCGCCGCAATTTCAGCTCAGCCAGCATTCCGTCTTTTAGTACTCCAGTTTGCCCAGATAGTTCATGTCTGCGACTTTGAAGCGCAGATTCAGTTTGTAGTTCATCCCGCTTGCTGTGCCAGTCGCCGCGCCGGGCCGCGTCGTTAACCCCGCCGCGCCGCCGGGCGAGAGTTCGCTGTAAAAACGCACTTCGCCGCTGCTGGCGCTCAGGAAAGGCTCTGCGTTGACCAAGCGCGGAAAGACGAAGCGCGCGCCCAGGCCGTCATTGCGCGGCGGTTGGTACTCTTGCAAAAAGAGCCGCGTGCCGTTTTTCAATTCCAGATAGGTGTTATTTTTCAGATCGGCGGTCGTGCGGTTTTGCAACAACGCCTGCGCTTCCTGCAACTGCACGGTGCGTTGGGCCGCATCGCAAACGGCGGTGATGACGATGAAATCGGGGAAATCGGCGGCGGCAAAGGCTTTTAACTGCGCGGCCAATTGCGGCTCGAGTTTGCCTTTCTGTTTCAATTCCATGTCGCGCGCGACCGCCTGGCGCACCGGTTTGGCTGAGAGAAAGCGCACGCGGAATTTGACGTGTATGTCTTGCGCTACGCGGCTCTGGCCCGTGCTGAGCGCGACATTGCCGGTCATCTGCGAGGTGTCGCTGAAGGTCTGGGTTTGCGCCCAGGGCGAATCGTTCAGCAACCGTTGCGTCTCGCGTTCCGACCATTCCGTAGGCGTTTTTTTGTCCCACTGCGCGGCGGCGGGCAGCGCGGACGCCAGTGCTAACAACACGACACAACACAACGAAGAGATGCGGATTTTCATGCGATAACCTCCAGTGGCAAGCGGGAAAGCGGCGTCATAATAGGGGCGTCTGGCGCATGGCGCAACCACGCGGTGGGCGGCGTCACCGGCGCACCAAGGCTTTTGCAAAGCCGCTTAACTGCGTTCTAAATATTGGTACACTCCACCTTAGCTGAGCGCGTCAGGTGCAGGCGTTTAGAGTTCAAGCTTTAGCTTGTCCGGGCGCGCCGT
>JANOWX010000683.1:0-4772 GCA_031418175.1 Acidobacteriota bacterium
ATTGGCGCTCTTCAACGAAGCGCTTTTTCAGACGGCGGAGCATTTACAAACGAACGCCGCGCCGCGCACGCGCCGCGTGATTTTGTGGCTGACCGACAACCTGCCGAACCGGCCGCCCAAGAGCGCGCACACCGAAGACGAAGCGTTCGCGCAACTCTTCGAGCATGACATCGCGGTCTTCGGCCTGATGATGCAGAGCGCGGCTGGCAAGGTGATTGATTTCTTCGACCAGTTATCGCTGTGGGGGAAGAAACACGCGGGCGACATTTTCAAGTACGCCGAACGCACTGGCGGCGAGGTCATCAAGGCCGAAAAGGAGAACGTAGACCAGCGGCTGGCCGAAATCATTGATCGGGTGCGCGCGCGTTACACGCTGGGTTACATCTCGACGAATACCAGTCAGGACGCCCGCTTTCGCCGCCTGCGCGTGCGGGTAACCAACGCGGTTGAGAAGCGCGAGGGCAAAGTTGTCCTGCGCGGTAAGGCAGGTTACTTTGCAAAAACATCGTCCACGAAGTAACACGAAGTAACACCAAGAAGCTGCTTGGTTTTCTTCGTGCCCCTTCGTGTTACTTCGTGGAAGGATACGGAAACATTTATGGCGGTTTACGAACACAGTTACAAACCCTATGAAGGCGCGCTGACGCCGCATTGGGCGCGGTTTTTGGTGCTGCCGCGTTATGCGTATGAGAGCGTCTTCAAATCGAAATTCGCGGTGAGCTTTTTCGCGTTGAGTTACGTCTGTCCGCTGATCTACGCGATTTTGATTTACCTGCACCACAACGTGAACGCGCTGGCCGCGATGGGCATTCAGTCAGCCGACGTGGTGAAGATCAACGCCGAGTTCTTTGCCATCTTCCTCGGCATTCAAACCGGTTTGAGTTTCATCCTGACAGTCGTGGTCGGGCCGGTGCTGATCTCGCGCGACCTGACCAACAACGCGTTGCCGCTTTATCTGTGCCGCCCGTTTTCGCGTTGGGAATATCTGGCGGGCAAGGCGGCGGTGCTGTTGATTTTGCAATCGGCGATCACCTGGGTGCCGGGACTGTTGCTGTTCATCTTCCAGGCGTATCTGGAAGGCGGCGGCTGGCTGGCGGACAATCTGTGGATTGCGCGGGCGCTGTTTTTAGGGAGTTGGGCGTGGATGACTGTCCTGACGCTGCTGGTGCTGGCGTTGTCGGCGTGGGTCAAATGGCGCGCGGCGGCGAGCGCGGCGCTGTTTGCCATTTTCATCATCCCGCTGCCGCTCGGCGGCGCGATTAATGGCACCTTCAAAACGTGGCGTGGTTTTTTATTCAGCGTCGCGGCGGTGTTGGATGTGATCGTCAAAGACCTGTTCCGCGTCGAACAGGACATCAAACTCATCCCGCGCGAATCTTGGGTGGCGTGGCTGACAATCGTGCTGATTTGTCTGTGGATGCTGTCGCGCAAGCTGCGCGCTTACGAGGTGGTGACCTAAATGAACGCGGCAAACACCATCGTTTTTGAAGACGTCTCGAAATTTTACGGCGAAGTGCTCGGCATCAATCGCGTCAGCTTGACGATCACGCCCGGCATCACTTCGCTGGTCGGGCCGAACGGTTCAGGCAAGACTACGTTGATGAACCTGATGACCGGCCTGATTCAACCGACGCGCGGGCGCTTGAATGTGCTGGGCATCTCGACCGACAACCCGCAGGAACTCTTTCGCACGGTTGGGTATTGCGGCCAATTCGATTCGTTCCCGCGCGGCGCGACCGGTTACGAATTCATCAATCAGTTGCTGCGCGTACACGGCTACAACAAAAAAGAAGCCGAGGAAAAAACCTGGCGCGCGTTGGAGCGCGTGGACCTGACCGAAGCCGCGCAGCGCAAAGTGGATGGTTATAGCAAAGGCATGCGGCAACGCATACGGCTGGGCCAAGCCATCGCGCACGAGCCAACGGTGATGATTCTGGATGAACCGCTGAACGGCCTCGATCCGATGGCGCGCGCCGAGACGATGCGGCTCTTTCGCCAACTGGCGCAGGAAGGGCAACACCTGATCCTGTCGAGCCACATCCTGCACGAAGTGGATATGATGTCCGACCGCGTCGTGCTGATAAACAACGGCTATATCGTGGCCGAAGGCGGCGTGCACGGCGTGCGCGATGAGATGCAGGAGCATCCGTTGCAAATCATGATTCGTTGCGAACAGGCCAGCGCCTTGGCCGCGCGCCTGTTTGATGCCGAACAGATTGTCGAGGCGGCGCTGACCGAAGACCGGCAAGGCGTCTTCGTCAAGACGCGCAATCAGGAAGCGTTTTACGCCTTGCTCAATCGCATCGTGGTCGAGAGCGGCATGAACATCGAAACCGTCACGCCGGTGGATGACGATTTGAACGCGGTCTATCACTATCTGATTGGCGCGGGCGGGCAGGCTTAAGTGGGAACCGATGCACAAGCGCAAGCTGTTATGGTTGAGTTTGGTGACCTTGCTGGCGGCGGCGCTTACCTGGTTTTATCTGGTGCACGAAGGCTTGCCGCGTTACTTGCGCGCGCCGACTTCGTTGGTGTTAGCGCCGGTGGCCATCGTGGATGGGCTCTGTTATGCGCTGGGCATTCCGGGCATTTACGGAAAGGCGCCTGCGGTTTTTGTGGTGAATTGGCTGGCATGTTGGGCAGGCTGCACACTGGTTGGCTGGTTGTGGCGGCGCTTCAACCAACAGCAGACAACAACGAGTAACTTATGAATTCAATCGCCGAAGTACAAGCCGTCAAACCGCTGACGGCCACCACCGACTGGTCGCTCTGGCTGCGGCAAATCGGCGCGATCCTGCGCATCGAAATCAAAAAGAATTTCTGGGGCCGCCGCGCCTTGCTGATCTATTTGCTGGCGGCCGTGCCGGTGGCCTTTTTTGCGGCGATGGCGCTGTGGCCCGAAACGGCGGCGGACATACGGCGCGGCAACGAATCGGACATCATCTTCGCCAATATCTATGAAGCCCTGATCTTGCGCTCGATTGTCTTCTTTGGCTGCGCGTGGGTGTTCATGAACTTGTTTCGCGGCGAGATTGTGGACAAGAGCCTCCATTACTATTTTCTTTCACCGTTGCGCCGCGAAGTGCTGGTGCTGGGCAAATATGTTTCAGGCTTGGTCGCGGCCTGCGCGCTGTTCGGCATGTCGGCAATGGGTTCGATCCTGTTTTTCTATTCAGCGCGCGGCTATCTGGATAATGCCCAGGCGTTAGTAAGCAATGGCAAGCTGGGACACGCGTTGAGCTATCTGGGCATTACCTTGCTGGGCTGCTTTGGCTACGGCGCGGTCTTTATGTTCATCGGTTTATTCTTCCGCAATCCGATCATTCCGGGCTTGCTGGTGTACGGCTGGGAATGGCTCAACTTCCTGCTGCCGCCGGTGCTGAAAAAGATCAGCATCGTGCATTACCTGCACACGCTCGCGCCGGTACCCGTGCCGGAAGGGCCGCTGGCGACCGTGGCCGAAACGACGCCCGCGTGGATTTCAGTCCCGAGTTTATTGCTCTTCACCGCCGTCGTTTTAGTGCTGGCGGCGGTGCGCATCCGCCGGATGGAGATTCGTTACGGGACGGAGTAAGTCATACCGGGCCCGTTGCAACGCGCACCGAGGGGCCGTCTTTGCCACCCTCAAAACTGTTGTGTACTATGCCGCGCGAGGAACCCAATGCAACTCGCCCGCGTCATCGGCAACATCGTCTCGACCGTCAAAAACCCTACGCTGACAGGGCGCAAACTCATGGTCATCCAAATCCTGAACGGCGATCTGAAACCGACCGGCAAGCCGCTAGTGGCGGTGGATTCGGTAGGCGCGGGCGTGGGCGAATTGGTGTTCTGGTGTCGCGGCAAAGAAGCCAGCTTCCCGTTTGAGGGCAGCGAGGTGCCGACCGATTGCACGATCATCGGCATCGTGGATTCTGACGCGCACGTGAAAAACATTGGAGCGAAGTAAATGCTGTTAGCCCGCGTGCTGGGCAACGTCGTTGCCACACAAAAAAATCAACGCTACGACGGTGCGCGCATCATGCTGGTGCAGCCGGTCAATCCCGACGGCACGGCGCGCGGGGCGCAGATGCTGGCGCTCGACTCCGTTGACGCGGGCGAAGGCGATCTGGTGCTCGTCGTGCAAGAGGGCTGGTCGGCTTCGACAGCGGCAACGGGCGAACCGGGCGCGGCGATTGACAGCGCCATCATCGGCGTCGTGGATTTTGTCGAACTGGTCTGAGGGAACATTGATGACGAACCGGGACGAGATCAAACAACTGGTCAGGGCCGCGCTTGAACAGGGCTTGCCAAGCGCGGCAGGCCAGCCGTCCTCATATCAAGCGCCGTGGACGGGCGTGAGCTATGACGCGCATCCCAGCCGCCAGCAATTCGACATCGGCGAGGCGACCGAGTTGCGGCGCGAGTTGCGCGAATTTGTCGAAGAGCAGCTTTGCACGATCGAGCGGAATCGGAAGTGCGATCATTGCGGCGTGTGCAAATCGCTGGGATTTTGATTTGGTGTGGTACCAGGAGCGGTAGCGACCGGGTGCCCCCGAGTTAAGCACACCCGGAGGCAATAACAATGAATTCAAACAGCAATCATAACCGCCGATACGTGATGCATTGCGCGCCTGCCAATGGCGCGGCGGTGTATGCGCCGTTGACCAGCCTCCGCCTTAGCTAGCAGCGCAATGCTTGCGATTGCGCTGCGTGCCTGCCGAACCGTTTTCCCCGAATTCAAGAGTTTGTTATCTTGGCGCGCCAGTAGGACGGACTTTAGTCTGTCCTACGCT
>JANOWX010000684.1:0-7483 GCA_031418175.1 Acidobacteriota bacterium
CCGGACCGGGTTCCGGCCAGCGCCTGACGCACAGGCGGCTTTTTTTTAGTTTGCAATGTTGACTGGCCGGTCAGTCAATTACTGAATAACGGACTTGATCTGAGCCTTGAAGACGCTCAGGAGAAGGAGAAAAATTATGCGTATTGCGAATTTCGTGTTGAGTGGCGTGTTTGCTTCGGCTCTTTTAGTCGGTACCAGCTTTGCTCAAGGGCAGCAAAAAGTTGAGTTCTATCTCGACGGCAAGGTCGGCGCTGAGGTGGTCAAAAAAGGCACCTACACCGTCACCGTGCCCGAAGGCGAGCAGGGCACCCTTGAAATCAAGGTCGGCAAAAAGGTTATCGCCGCCAACGTCACCAAGCAGGCGATCAATGAAGCGCCCAGCGCCGACAAGATGACCTATAAAGATAACGGCGACGGCACGCGCACGATTGCTTCGATCACACCCAAGGGCAAGAAATACACCCTCGTGATCGGCAGCGGCGAAGTCGCGGCCAAGCAGTAAGCCCGGCCTCAAACCCAATTGGGCAACAGGGCAGTGAGAAGTAGGGAGAGTTTTTGAACCCAGCGTTGGCTGCACCGCACCCAACCGGTTCAACGAGTTTGTACTGGCGGAAAACTTGACGAGCCTGCTTTCATCCGAAAGCAGGCTCTATTTTTTTGCCGTTACGGCTGCTGCGGAACCTTCCGCGTGTATTCGGATCGGGCCGGTTCAGGTTGTTTGAAGACATGGGCTTTGCAGGGGCCGCCCTTCAGCCAATCGGGGCTAATACCCGTCAGCGCGCCTTTTGGCGGCAACCCGCGTGCGCTGGTGACGGTGACCCAATCCGCGATGCCAGTTTGCGTTTGCCAGTGCACCCGCGTGCCTGCAGGAAGCGTGTGTTTGGTTGTGTTCGTGAGTTTGACCACGACCGCCAGACCATCTGGTTGCTGTTGTTTGCAACCCAAGGGTGTTTGTTGGCCTAAGTCAGCCTGAGCCAGCGCTTTGGCTGGCACTTGCGCGTGCGCGCGTGCTGGCGGGGGTGGGCTTGGTTGCTCGTTCCCAGGCTCAAGATCAGCGTTGTGAATGGCAGCAACAAAAGCGCGCTGCTGGCTAACAAAGGGTTCATTCCGTTGTTTTGCAATCGTTGACTCATCTTCTGTCCTCCATAAAACAGTGCAGTGATGGTTCATCGCTACTCATACTCTCGAGTTCGTTCTGTAAAGCGGGAAGCAGGCGGCGGCATGATCATCAAGGCAAAAAAAAACGGGCGGGCACAGCCGCTTGGCTGTGCCCGCCTATTACGAAGCGCGGTTCCGAAACGCTTGGCTTACGGCGCAAAGAAACCCGACACGTCAATCACCAGATCGGTCTGCACGGCTGTAAAGATGTTGAACATCCCCGTGGCTCCCAACCCCACCGTGAAGTGGCGATTGAGCACCTGGCCGGGGTTGAAATTCGAGGTCGCCGCCAACGGTTGTGCCGCGCCGTTCGGCCAGCAGGTCAGATACCCGGCTTGCGCGTTGACGACCGTCGCGTTGCCGACGATGGCCAATGCATGGTTGGCAATCGTTGCGCCGCCGCACAGACCGCGTGCTTGTTGATTGCGGATCGAACCCGGCAGCAAGGGCGTGCCGGGCGTGTAACAGCCCGTGAGTCCCGCCCGCGTTTCCAGCAAGCGCACCGGCTGCGGCAGCGGATTGAACAGCAGCCCCGCCCCGTTCACGTCGTTGGCATCCGCGCTGTAATAGCCCAACACGTCAATCACCAAATCCGTTTGCGCCGTCGTGAAGATGTTAAAGAAGCCACTTGGCGCGAGCCCCACCGTGAAAGGCGCGTTCATCACCTGCCCCGCCGTGAAATTCGAACTCGCCACCAACGGCTGCGCGGCGTCCGCTGGGTAAAGCGTCAGATAGCCGCCGCCTTGCGGATTGACCGTCGTGGCATTGCCGACCAGTGCCCGCGCGCCTGCCGGAAGCGTCACGCCGCCGCACGCGGTCTGACCGAGTTGCGCAGTGTTGCTGCCCTGCGGCAATGGCGCGCCCGGCATGAAGCAGCCGCTGAAGCCCGCGCGCGTTTCGAGCAAGCGCACCGGCTGCGGCAGCGGATGGAAGTACAAGCCGCCTGCGCTGGGCGGCGCGTAATAGCCAGTCACATCCACCACGACGTGCGTGTTGCTTGTCGCAAAGATTTTGAACGCCCCATCAGCATTGCCCAGCCCCACGGTGAAGACGTTATTCAAAATCTCATTCGACGCGTAGTTGCTATTCGCCACGAGCGGTTGCGCGGCATCGCTGGGATAGAGCGTCAGATACCCGCCGCCCGATTGCACGGTCGTGATATTGCCAGTGAGGGCCCGCGCGTTGGCCGGGATCGTGACGCCGTCGCAAGTGCGGCGTGCGAGTTGGGTACGCGACGTGCCACCTGCGATGGGCGCGCCCGGCGCATCGCAACCCACTTGACCGGGCCGCGTATCGAGCAAGCGCACGGGGTGCGCCAGTGGATAGAACTGCAAGCCCGCGTTGCCGCCCCCGCCATTGATGGTCAACGCGTAGCTGCGCCCGCCGCCGCAATTGTTCGCGTCAGTCACGTTGACGGTGAAGTTAAACGCGCCCGCCAACGTGGGCGTGCCTGCCAGCACGCCGTTCGCCGCCAGCGTCAAGCCGTTCGGCACAGCGCCCGCGCTGATGGTGAAGCTGTAACCCGGCGTGCCTCCGCTGGCCGTGAAGGTCTGGCTGTACGGCTGGCCGGTCGTGCCCGCCGGAACCGTGGCCGGATTGACCGTGATCGCCGGACACAGGCCCGCGATGACCAGCGTATAAGCGCGGCTGCCCGCACACAGCGTCGCCGCCGTCGCGGTGATGGTGAACGCGAACGTCCCCGCCGTCGTGGGCGTGCCCGACAACAAGCCACTCGCCGAGAGCGTCAAGCCTGGCGGCAACGCGCCCAGCGAAACCGTGAAGTCATACGGCGCCAGCCCGCCGCTGGCCGTGATGCTTTGGTTATACGAAGTGCCAACCGTGCCCTGCGCCAGCGTGGCCGGATTGACGGTCAGCGCCGGACAGCCCGCGCCCGCAAAGACGTAGGCTTTGCCTTGACTCAGGTTGCCACTCACCGTGCTGTTGGACGCGCCGAGCACCACAGTGTCGCCGCTGAGCGCGACCGCGAAGCCGAAGAAATCATTCGCGCTGCCGTTGAGGGCGCTGAGTTGCTGGCGCTGTTCCCACGCCGCGCCATTTCGCACGAATAGATAAGCCGAGCCTTCGTTGGTGTTGCCGCCGCCATACGCCCCGACCACGATAGCCTCGCCGCTGACGGCGACCGCGCAGCCGAAAATGTCGTTTGCCGCGCCATCCGCAGGCGTCAGCTTTTGCTGCTGGCTCCAGGCCGCGCCGTTGCGCGCGAAGACGTAAGCCGAACCTTGTTGTGTATTCGCGCCGACAGTGTCATTCACCGCGCCGATTACCGCCGTTTCGCCGCTCAGCGCGACGGCGTTGCCGAAGAAGTCGTTGGGCGCGCCGTCCAGCGCCGTCAGCTTCGCTTGCTGGCTCCACAGCGCGCCGTTGCGCACGAAGACGTAAACCGAACCTTGTTGCGCATTGAGGCCAATCGTATCTGCCGTCGCCCCCACCAGCGCCGTGTTGCCGCTGAGCGCGACCGCCGTGCCGAAGCGATCAAAGCCCGTGACATCCGCCGCCGTCAGCAACGCCTGCGCCACCCACGTTGCGCCGCTGCGCACATAGACGTAGGCCACGCCGGGGGTTCCTCCGTTTGGTTTGTTGGTCCCAATCACCATGGTCTCGCCGCTCATGGCGACCGCCGCGCCGAAATGATCGCCGGTCGCGCCGAGTTGGACGGTGAGCTTCTGCAACTGGCTCCACACCGCGCCGGTGCGGACGAAGACATAAGCCGAGCCTTGCTGCGAGTGCGTGCCGATGGTGTCCTGGAACGCGCCGGCCACGAGGGTGTCGCCGCTCAGGGCGACCGCATAACCAAACCAATCCTGCGCCGCGCCATCGCCCGCTGTTAGTTTCTGTTGCAGGCTCCACGTCCCACCGCTGCGCACGTAAACATAGACCGCACCCTGGCTCTGGTTGGCGCCGATGTTGTCGTAGGGCGCCGCGATGACCGCCGTGTTGCCGCTGACCGCGACGCTGGTGCCGAAGTATTCATCCGCCCCGCCATCGGCGGCGGTGATGACTTGTTGCTGCGCCAGCGCGCCGTTGATCGTGAAAGCATACGCCGCGCCCTGCGACAGGTTCGCGCCGACTTCGGCCTCGAACGCCCCGGTCACGACCGTGTCGCCCGCGACCGCCACGGCCACGCCGAAATGATCTTGCGCCGTGCCGTCGGCGGCGCTCAGTGTCGCTTGCTGAACCCAAGCCGCGCCGTTGCGCGCAAAGACGTAAGCCGCGCCCAGCCCCAGCACGCCGTCGCTGTCGGCCTCGAACGCGCCGACGACGACGGTGACGCCGCTGACGGCGACGGCATTGCCGAACTGCTCATTGGCCGCGCCATCGCCCGCCAGCAGCTTGGCCTGTTGATTCCACACCGCGCCGCTGCGCGCAAAGACATAGGCCGCGCCTTTGTTGACGTCATCCCGCGCCGCGCCGGCGCAGCCCCGGTGGGGTTACGAATCAGCTTGTTTACGCCAACTTGTTTAGGGCAGCCGGCAATCGCCCGGACAGTTCCAGGTGTTCTCGCCCGCGTCGCAAACTCCGTTGCCGCACTGCGGCCCGCAATCGGTTGGGCTGTTGGTGCTGTTTTCGCCGCGACTGACTTCGCACACGCCGTCGCCGCTGAAGGGTTGCGGGAAGGGCGGCGAGTGCGGCCAGAGCGACGGCAGGCCGTGATCGCCCGTGACGAACGGAAACCAGATCGTCAACACCCACTGCGTCCGGTCGAAAGTTTTCTGCCAGCCGTATTGGTTGACGAAATCGCCCAGTGCCGGAGCGTTTTCGAGCGCCGCGAGGCTGGCGAAATCGGGTTGATTCGGGTCTTGCGGCCCAATGCGGTTGGTGAAGTAAACCAGTTGCGCCAGCCGTTCGGCGTCGTTGTAGGTCAGCCACACGCTGCTCATCCCGCGTTGCGCGGCTTCAGCCTGTACGGCGTTCCATTTCTGTTTGAGCAGTTCTTTCAGGTCGCCGCCAGTTTCTCCGTTGGGCACGCTCCAACGCTCGGTGCGCATGATGATCTGCGTGTTGACGGGCGAGAATTCGCGCACGCCGACGACTTGCCAGGCGTGGCATTCGGGCGCGAGAAAGATCGGGCGTTGCAAAAAGCTGATGCCGTCGAGAATGAAATCGTTCGTCACCCAGTCTTTGTAATCCTCGGCTTGGGCAAAGGTGTCGAACAGATACCGCCCGCCGCTGAGCAGATTGCCGGTGTTGAAATCAATCCGCAGCGGCAAGTGTTTGGTCTGCATGCCGGGACGTTCGGCCATGTACATCCGGTCGCGTTCGATGATCGGCGGCACCAGATTGAGCGGCAGATTGCCGGGCAAACCGAAGTCGCAGGTGAAACAGCCTTTGGGTTTCTTGGCGGCGGCGCTCTGCGACGTGAACCCGCCAGATGACCTGGAAGATGATTGATCCGGCGCGCCGTTGTCGTCATCGTCAGCGCCGTCGTCAGCGACTGCGGCATCTGCGCCGAGCGCGTTCGGGCAGCCTTTGCCCTGACAGGTGTTCGTCAAATTGAACGTCACGGCGTTCGCGCCGTTGGCCGCGGCGGTCACAGGGTAGCTGCCGGCGATGGCGTTGGCCGTCGCTGCCAAGCTTGCCTGCCCCTGATTGATCGCAGCCGGATTGTGAGCGAACAGGGCGGCGGCGCCGAAGGTCGGCGAGCCGAAGGTGACGCGCCCGCCGTTGACCGGGTCGCCGAAGTTGCTGGTGACCACAATCCGCAACAGATTGGCGAAGGCAGTGTTGATTCTCGCGCTCTGGTTGTCGCCGCCGCTGAGCGCCAGCGTGAAGCCGCGTGATTCATACGCGCCGATGTCCACCGTGCCTTGAAATGCGCGCAGGACGCCGCGTTGATCGGTTTCCGCCGTGTCGGCGTTGTTGCCGGCATTGATTGCGGGGCTGCCGGGCAACAGCGCATGTGTGCGCGTCGGGCCGCCATAATTGCCCAGCGTCGCAAGGAGCGGGTTAGTGTTGAGCAAATCGCCCGCCACGGCGGGCAGGCTGGCGTCGGAGAAGAGGTTGTTGCCGAGCGAAGTGATTACCGCACTGCCCTCATTGGACAACTGCACCGCGCCGGTATTCTTGGCGACGATCGTGTTTTTGAGGTTCAGATTCGCGCTGCCGGGGCCAACCGCATTACAGATCCCGCTGCCTCTGGGGCCGGTGTTGTGCGCGACGGTACTGTTGATCATCGTCACGTTGTTCGTCCCGCCATGCGTGATGCTGAACAGACCGCCACACCAGAGGCTGGCCGTGTTACCGGAGATCGTGCTGTTGTTGATGATGACGTTGGCGGGCGTGTTATGGCTTTGAATGACTAGGCCGCCGCCCTGGGGCGCGCTGTTGCCGCTGATCGTGCTGTCGGTGATCGTGGCCGTACCGCCGCTGTACAGCGTCAATCCGCCGCCGCCGAATGACGAGGTATTGCCCGTGAGCGCGGATTGATTGAGATAGAGGGTCCCGAAATTCTGGATGCCGCCGCCGCTCAGCAGGCCTGAGGTGTTGCCGGTGACGACGCATTGAGCGATCGTCAGCGTGCCGCTGTTATGAATCCCCCCGCCGCCGTAGTTGTCGTTAGCACTGCCGTTGGAAATGGTCAGCCCGTTAAGCATGACCGTCTTGCCGCCGTTGACGGTGAAGATGCGAAATTTGTAGGCGCTGTTGCGGCGCACGTTGAGCGAGGCCGCGCCGGGGCCGTTGATCCTCAAGTTCGGATGATTCAAGCCCGGCAACGCCGCGCCGAGGTTGATCACGCCCGTCAACCCGACATCGATCGTCAGCGGCGCACAGGCCGCCGCATTGGCTTCCTGAAGCGCCGCACGCAGTGTGCAATTGCCCGCTTCGTCGGCACAGACGCCGTCGCCGACCCTGTAGTCCGGCCTGTCGCCGAGATCGTTGACGGTGAAGGGCGACGGACACGCCATGGCTCCGGGCGCGGAGGCCGCCGATTTGGCGCTGCCAGTGGCAAGACCGCCGTTGAAGGTGAATGCGAAGGCCAGGCTCAGCAAGCCGAGCGCGGTGAGCAAACTTGTTTTGAACTTATGCATGTCGAATCTCCTGTTGATTGAAATTGATTGAATGGTTGACGCGTTGCGTCGGCGCGGAGGCTGTTTGGGCAATGCTTTGTATCGCCGCCGACAGTTGCGCGTACACCGCGCTCCAGGCGGCGGCGACTTCGGGCGTGAAAGCCGCGCCCAGCTCTTGTCAGGGGAGTTGTAGGGCGGTTACTAACGTTAGTAACCCGCCCAACAAAACCCCAGACCCTCCAGGTCTTTATGGCGGCGTGTTCTTTGTTGGTGCGGAAGAACGGGGGGTCGCGGATGGG
>JANOWX010000685.1:0-5626 GCA_031418175.1 Acidobacteriota bacterium
TGCCCTTGAAAAACTCCGGGTTCGTTTCCGCCAGCAATGAAGCCGGATTGGTGAAGACGAAGGCGCGAAAATCTTCCTCGGTCATCAATCCTTCCTCGACCAACTCATAGGCTTCTTCGACCGTTTCGGTGATGTCGGGCATTGTTCAGCAGCAGGAGACGGTGGTTTCTGTTTGGCCAATGACCAATGCTCAATTGCCAATGGCCAATGCATTGCTGTTACAGCGACGGCACGGCTTCAAGTTCAATATTCGTTTCCTGCGCGGCGACTTGCTTGCGCTCGGCCAATTCCTTCTGCGCCGCTTCAACGTCTTCGCGGCGAATCGGAAACGCCAGCGCGCACAGCAGCGCCAGCGCGAATGCCGCGCCGAGCACGGCGAACAAGACCCAGCGGAAGTTGCTTAACGTGGCCGCCGTCTGCTGCGGCAGTTTCGCGTCGAAGCCGCAGTAGCCGAGCGCGAGCATGACCAGCGTTTGCGAAATCAACAGCCCCGATTGATAGGTCGCGTTCAGCACGCCGGCGAAAACGCCTTCCCGTCGCTGGCCAGTCTTCAGCTCGTCCAGGTCGCAGACATCGGGCAGAATCGCGAACGGCATGACCTCCATGCACGTCACGCCAATCGCCAGCGCGCAGATGAAAACGAAATACAGATAAGGCTGCGCGCTGTTGAAGGCGACGAGCGAAGCAAACGGAATCGAAAGCGCCGCGACGGCCAGCAGGATCAGCGTCTGGCGTTTGCCGATGCGCGGCGCCAGGCGGCGAATCAGCAGGTTCAGCCCCGCGCTCATCGCCACCTGCGCAATCGTCGCCAGCGCAAACAGCTTGCTGAAGGCGTTCCTGTCGCCGTTGAAAATTTCGTAGATGACCAGATAGTTGCCGAACTGAATGGCGAAGATTTGCCCCGCCGCGATGCAAAACGTGTTCAGCGCGATGAAGACGAACGGCCAGTTGGTGAAGGTGATCTTGAGAGCTTCCAACGTGCCTAGCTTCGGCTGCTGGCTTTTCACGGGCTCAGGCCGCTCTTTCACTCCGGCGATGGTGATCAAACTGCAAATCAGAAAGAGCAGGCCGACGATGGCGCCCGCCACCGGCATTCCGTCTTTCTCCGATGAAAACAGATTCTTGTTGGTCGCCGCCAGAAAGGTCAGCGTGGCCAGCGGCACGGCGGGCAAGCCCAGCAGATGCCGCAGCGAAAAGACGCGCGTGCGTTCGTCGTAATGCGGCGTCAGCTCAGCGCCCAGCGCGTTGTACGGCACCACGCAGAGGCTGTGAAAAATGTAGTAGCCGATGTAGGTGACGATGTAATAAATAAAAACCTGGCGCACCGTCGGCGCATCAGTCCAGAAGAAGAATTGCTTCGGCATCCAGAGCAGCGAAAAAACTATTGCCGTTCCGATGCCGCCCCACAGAATGAAAGGCCGCCGCCGGCCCATCCTGGCTTTGGTGTGATCCGACCGTTGGCCGATGAACGGATCAATCGCCACATCCAGGAACTTCATCACCGGCTGCACGCCGGCGATCCAAACGGGCGGAATTTTCCAGGTGATGGTGAAGTAGAGATGGACGAACGAAGCCATGTTGTGCATCACCAGCACGTCGGCAAAACGAAACGCGCTGTAGCTGAGTTTGGTCTTCAGCGGAACTTTGGTGGTTGGGTCGTCGCTCATATCTTTCGTTCCCGCCCTTGCCAGTAAGGTTCGCGCAGCGCGCGCCGTAGCAATTTGCCGGTGGCGCTCTTCGGCAGTTCGCCGACGAAATCAATAGTCTTGGGCTTCTTATGGCCGGACAGATGACTGCGGCAGTAATCCATCAATTCTTCTGTGGTGGCTCGCGCGCCCTGCTTCAGCACGACGACAGCCTTGACCGCTTCTCCCCATTCGTCGTCAGGAACTCCAAACACACAGACTTCGAGCACGCTGGGATGGCTTTCGATGACGCGTTCGATTTCGCGCGGGTAGATGTTGAAGCCGCCGCTGATGAGCATGTCTTTCATCCGGTCCACCAGAAACAGGTAGCCCCCCGCATCCATCCGTCCGACATCGCCCGTGCGAATCCAGCCGTCAACCATCGTCTCCGCCGTCAACTCAGGGTCTTTCCAGTAGCCGCTCATTCCGGCATCGCCTCGAATCCAGATTTCGCCTGCTTCGCCCGCGCCGGCTTCGTGGCCGTCTTCATTCATCAACTTCAATTCGGAGCCGATGCACAATCGCCCGACCGAACCGAGCCGTTCCTGCTTGATCGGATCGTCAGCCACATCGTGATCCGATGGGTAGAGCAGCGTCACCGGCTGCGGATGCTCGCCGACGGCGTAATGCTGGCGCAGCACGCGCGCGCCGAAGATGTCTATCGCCTTGCGCAGCACTTCGACCGACATCGGGGCCGAAGCGTAGTAGATGCGGCGCAGGCTGCTGTAATCGTAATCGCGCGCTTTCGGATGATTGACCAACCGCGTCATCATCGTTGGCACGACGAAGAAGGCCGTCACCCGCTCGCGCTCAATTGTCGCCAGCATCTCTTCGGCGTCGAACTTTTCCAGAATGATGTTGGTCGCGCCCTTGATCAGATACGGCAGCGCCACGACGCCAGCGGCGTGCGTCAGCGGCGCGGCGCTCAACAGCACGTCGCGATCGTCAATGATGATGTCTTGATTGAAGAAGTCATTGCGCAAACGGTTCATCCACGCGCCGAAGGTGTACGTGATCCCTTTCGGTCTGCCGGTCGTCCCCGACGTGTAGCCGATGGCGCGAATGTCGCCGGCGCCGACCATCACGTTCGGATCGTCGGGTGAAGCCGCCGCGCAAAGCCGGTCGAACGAAAGCACGCCCGGCACATTCCCCGGAAAATCTGTTGCCGGGATGGCGATTTCAATGCGGCTCGCGTCGCGGCCAAACTCCGACTGCTTCCACTCCGCGACGAAGCGCGCATCCATCAGCATCACGCGCGCCTCGGAGTGATGGAGAATGTAATCCCTGACTTCGAGCGATTCGGGCGGATGCAGTCTGACGAAAGCCAGTCCGGCGCGTTCGATGGCCTGCGTGGTGATGAGCGTTTCAAGGCTGTTGTGCAGCATCACCGCCACGCGGTCGCCGGTCCGCAAGCCGCAGCCGAGCAGCGCATTCGCCAGCCGGTTCGCCGCTTCGTCCAGTTGGCGGAAGGCCAGCGAACGGCCTTTGCAAACGGCGGCGAGCTTATCGGGAAAATTGCGCACCGCCCATTGCAGCAGCAAGCCGGCATGAATTCGTTTCTCCGGCATAAGTTCAGAATCCGATCCGCAGTCCGAATTGAATCTGGCGTGGATTCGTCACTGCCGTGAACCCCAGCGGCAGCGTGCGTGCGAGCGTCGCATCGCCCCGCAACCGCACATCCCCGGCGCGCACGCGCGCCAGCAGATTTGCATCGGCGGCGATGACGTCGTTGACCGCCAGAAAATTCGTGTGATTGAAAAGATTGGTGGCTTCCGCGATGAACTCCACGCGCGCGCTGCGATCCCGCTTGAGGTAAAACTGTTTGCTCAAACGCAGATTGGCCGCCACGAAGTTCGGCCCAATGCCGGTATTGCGTCCGATGGGCCAGGGGCGATCAAAGGTGATGTGCGTGTTGCCGTTTACGTCCGCGCCCATCCGCAGCGTGAAGGGAACGCCCGTGCGCGCAAAGACGACCGGCGCGAGCGTGATGTCAGCCAGCGCGCGGCTGAAGACGTTGCGCCCCGCGCCTGCCTTGAACGGACTGCGCACGACGGCATTGACCACGAAGTTATGCCGGATGTTGAAGGTCGAAAGCGCGCGTTCCAGAAACAAGCGCGTCGGCAGGAAGGCCATAAACGCGCCGTTAAAATCGGTCGCGTTGTCAAGCGCCTTGCTGAACGTGTAGTTGGCTTGCATCTGGAAATGATGACTGAATCGTTTGGTCAGGCTCGTTGTCATTCCGTGATAGATCGAATTGCCGGAAGACGTGAACTGCACGCGTTGCGCGATGGTCGGATCAATCGCCACGTATTGCGGCCCGTTGATCGTGACCGTGCCCGATTCGCGGTAGTTCATCTCCACCGGCAACGGCAGGCGCAGGGCGCGATAGACCAGATAACTGACTTCGAGCGAAAGGTTGCGCACGAGTTGTCGCTGCACACTGAGGCTGCCCTGGATTGAATAGGGATTGGCATAGTCGGGATTGACTTCGAGCACACGGCGGCCTTGCGCGCCGCGCGTGGGCGTCACGCCGCAGGCGCGCACATCGCTTTCGCTCAGCGATGCGAACGGCAGCTTGCCCGCCTGCGCGCCGCAGGCCCACATCGCCTGCGCGGTGACGTTCGCGCTGGTCGCCGTGCGCAGCACCTGATTGATGAACAAACCGCTGTCGCTTTGCAGCGAGGGCGAAGTCCAGTTCTGAATGTTGATCGGCGAATAGAATAATCCGCCGCCGCCGCGCACGACGGTTTTCTGATCGCCCGTCACGTCGAGCGCGAAGCCGAGGCGGGGCGAGACATACCCGTTTTTATTGAGCGGCGGATTCGGCTCGCCGAAATAATCGAAGCGCACGCCCGCGTCGAGCGAAAAGCGGCGGCTGATTTTCCAGGAATCCTGCGCGAACGAGCCGAAGTAATTCCCGCGCCCGCGCACTTCGGCATTGTTGAAGCCTTGCAGCCATTGAGCGGGCAATCCGATGTTGAATGCTTGAATGCCATTGAGCGTCGGAGTGGCAGGCAATACCAATCCGGCGGTGACGGCCTGGGTGATGGTTGTGCGGTCCGCCGCGGCCAGCGCCGAAGTCACGGGAAAAACGCCGCCGCTGAACGTCCAGAGGCCGCCGAAGGCGATTTCGTTGATGAGGCGGAGGGAGTAGGGGCGATACGACGCGCCGAATTTGAAAATATGGTTGTTGCGATTCCACGCCAGAACGTCTTCGAATTGATAACGATCCTGAAACGAAATGAACGGATTGGTCGAGGTGCGCCCGAAGGACGCGAAGCCCTGAATGCCGAGACTCGTGGTCTGGCGGGTGATTCCCTGTGTCTCGTTGAAATTGTTCGGCACCATCTGCACGCGGAATTGATTGACGAGCGTGCTGCTGAGCACCTGATTGTAATTCACCACCGCCGTGTAATCGCGGTAATCCGAGAGGCTGCGGCTGTCCGGCGCTTGCGCGTTGCTCTCGCCCAGGTTGTCGAGCGATTCGCGCGAGATCGAAAGCCGGAAGTTGAGCGAAGCCGTGTTGCTGAGTTGAAAATCCATGCGCGCGGTCGCGTTGTGAATCCGCGAGGAGGCCGTAAACGCCCCTTCATTGTTGCGGAGCAGTCGCATCGTGTTCGGATAGTTCGTGCCGGTCAGCGCCGTGCGCAAACGCCCGGCCACCGCGCGGGTGGCTTCCGTCGCGCCCGCCGCCGTTTCGAGCGCGGTCAGATAAGCCGTTTGCGCGCGCAACGCGGCGTCGGTCGAAGTCGCTGTCGGGGTCAGCAGCGACGGGCTGCCCGTGTAACTGCGGAAACGCGAAGCGTCGAATTTGAGCGTTTCGTAGTTGAGGAAAAAGAAGGCTTTGTTTTTGACCACCGGGCCGCCGAAGGTGAAGCCGGGATAGATGCGTTGCTCGAAGGCTTTGGTCGGGCCGAAGTTGAAGGCATTGCGCGCGACCG
>JANOWX010000686.1:0-2719 GCA_031418175.1 Acidobacteriota bacterium
CTGTGGTTTTTGGGGTGTAGGGCTTTGTGATAGCCATTTTTCGGGCTTGGTGAATCAACAACATAGAAAACCTGCTCACTGATTATAAAGGGGTTACGCTTAACCTGGCGCACATGGGTAAAGAACCCGCACCACACAACAGTATTAGGCCGTCGCGGCGGCCGCGCGGCGTAGACCGGTGGCGCGTTCAAATTCGCCCAGCTTCGGTTCGATGGAATCGAGTTCGTTCAGCGTCAAGGCTTCCAGCGTTTTCAAGCCGTTGCCGGTGATGGCGACGACGATGCGGCTGTCGGCGTTGAGGCGGCCTTGCGCCAGCAGCTTGCAGGTGACGGCTAGCGTGGTGCCGCCGGCGGTTTCGGTGAAGATGCCTTCGGTCTCGGCCAGCAGCTTGATTGCGTCTACGAGTTCGGCATCGCTGACGTCTTCAGACCAGCCGCCCGATTGCGTGATGACGCCGGTGGCGAAGTAGCCGTCCGCCGGATTGCCGATGGCGAGCGATTTGGCGATGGTGTTGGGCTTGACCGGACGGATGTCGCGCGTGCCCGCTTTGACGGCGGCGGTAATCGGATTGCAGCCAGTTGCTTGCGCGCCGTAAAAGCGCGTTTGTTTTTCTTCGATCAAGCCAAGCCGGGCGAGTTCGCCAAAGGCTTTGTGGATTTTGGTGATGAGCGAGCCGCCGGCCATCGGCACGACGACGGCGTCGGGCGCTTGCCAGCCGAGCTGTTCGGCGATTTCGTAGCCGAAGGTCTTAGAGCCTTCGCCATAAAACGGGCGCAAGTTGACGTTGACGAAAGCGATGGGATGGCGTCCGGCGATCTCGCTGCACAGGCGATTGACGTCGTCGTAATTTCCGCGCACCGGGATCACGTGCGCGCCGAAAATCTGCGTGCCCAGCACCTTGCTCTTTTCCAGGTTGTCGGGGATCAGGATGTAAGCCGGGAAACCCGCCGCCGCCGCGTTGGCCGCGACCGAATTGGCGAGGTTGCCAGTCGAGGCGCAACCGACGGCTTCAAAGTTAAACTCGCGTGCTTTAGAGAGCGCGACGGCCACGACGCGGTCTTTGAATGAGAGCGTCGGATGCTGCACGGCGTCGTTTTTCAAATAGAGTTCGCGCACGCCGAGGGCTTTGGCCAAACGGTCGGCGCGAATCAGCGGTGTGCCACCGGTTTGCAAGCCGACGGTTGGCGCGTTTTCCAAGGGCAGTAACTCGCGGTAACGCCACATCGTGTGCGGGCGCGCGGCGATGGCCTCGCGCGTCAGCGTCGTTTTGATGGCGTCGTAATCGTAATCCACTTCGAGCGGCCCGAAGCATTCCTCGCAAATCGCCACGGGCGCGACGGGCGTGGGCGTGCCGCATTCGCGGCATTTCAAACCTTTCACATAACTCATCTTCATCCTCGTATGCTGTTGTTGCACCTAGCCGCAAAAAGGCGCAAAGGCCACAATACAGCTTTATTTCTTTTGTGGTTTTTGTGCTTTCTTGCGGCGAAATGCGACTGCTCCCGGTGCCGCACCAAAACAAAAAGCCCCGCGCTAAAGTAGTAGCGCAGGGCTTCCGGTTGAATTCCCGCAGCTCTTTAGCAGTATTTTTAAGTGGAGCAAGTCGCTGTAAATCGCCACTTCCGGTTGTCAAAAACTGAAAAAGCCCCGCGCTGTTCGAGTGGCGCGAGACTTTGAAATCCTCAGGCTCTTTAGCGCGTTCTTTAACGTGGAGCAATTCGCCTCAAAATCACCACGGTTCAATTTCGGGCTGCACCATACACCGCGCGGGAAAAATCTGTCAATACACTTCAGAAGAAAAATTTATGGTCTTGACAAAATTATAAGCGCAGCCAAAAATGCCCGCACTGTCATGGATCAACCTTTTCAGACAATCTGCTGTTGTTGTTCCTGCGTCTGTCAACAGGCGCTGGCCTGCACCTGTTGTTGTCGGTAATCAATCCGACTTTCCCTTTCCCGTTCAACCCAGACTTCAAAGGAGGAAGCTTATGTCTATTCGCTTAGGCGATACCGCGCCGGATTTCACGGCACAAACGAACGAAGGCAGCCTGAACTTTCACGAGTGGCTCGGCGACAGTTGGGGCGTGCTCTTTTCGCACCCGAAGGATTTCACGCCCGTCTGCACGACCGAATTGGGCGAGGCCGCCCGGCTCAAACCCGAATTCGACAAACGCAACGTCAAGATCATCGGCCTCAGTGTTGACCCCGCCGATTCGCACAACAAATGGGCCGAGGACATCAAGGAGACGCAGGGCCACGCGCTCAACTTCCCCGTCATCGCGGACGCGGACAAGCGGGTCTCAGACCTTTACGAGATGATTCATCCAAACGCGAGCGACACCTTCACCGTGCGTTCGGTCTTCGTGATCGGGCCGGACAAGAAGATCAAGCTGACGCTGACCTACCCGGCCAGCACGGGCCGCAACTTCGCCGAATTGCTGCGCGTGATTGATTCGCTGCAATTGACGGCCAAGTACAGCGTGGCGACGCCGGTGAATTGGAAGGACGGCGATGACGTCATCATCGTCCCGGCGATTTCCGACGAAGCGGCGAAAGAAAAATTCCCCGGCGGGTGGAAGACGCTGAAACCCTATCTGCGCGTGGTGCCGCAGCCGGGCAAGTAAGTTCGTTTGACGCGCAGCGTCTTTGGAGTGCGTGCGGCACGGGCCGCCGCTTTGGTATGCCCGTCGTATTTGAGGGATGAAGGGCATACTAAAGC
>JANOWX010000687.1:0-30470 GCA_031418175.1 Acidobacteriota bacterium
CTGCGCTGGCTGGCGCTGGGCGGCCAGGCGGATCGCATCGAACCGGTCTTGCTGCAAGCGGGCCGGACGATGGCGATGCGCTTTATGGAGCGCGGGCAATACCTGCGTTCCTTCGTCGAACCGGCCTCGTTGTTCATAGACATTATGATGAATGTCGGGACGATCTTTTATGCGGGCTTGCAGACGGGCGACGCGCATTTGCTGGATGTGGCGCACCGGCATTGTTTGACCTCGCGGCGCACGCTGGTGCGCGGCGATGGTTCGACGGCGCACGAGGCCATCTTCGATTTGCAAACGGGCGGATGCTTGCGCCAGTCCACGCACCAGGGTTATCGCGGCGCTTCGTGCTGGAGCCGCGGGCTGGCTTGGTCGCTCTATGGCTTCACGCGTTCGTACCGGCAGACCGGGCGCGCGGAGTATCTGGAAACGGCGCAATTGAACGCCGCTTACTATTTGGAAAACACGCCACCTCATATTTTGGACGGTGTGACGCCGTGGGATTACGACGCGCCGGATGCGGGGCCGTTGGCGCGCGCGCAGGTGGACACGTCGGCCTGTGCGATTGCCGCGTCGGGCTTGCTGGATTTGGCGGATGTTGCGCCGGATCGAACCAAGGCGCGGGCCTATCGCGCTTTCGCGCTGACTTCGTTGCAGACGCTGGCGCAAAAGTATCTGGGCCGCTTGACGCCGGGCTTCGAGGGCATCTTGAACGGCGGCGTCTATCACATACACAAAAACCTGGGTGTGCACGAAGCGGTGCTGTTCGGCGAATACTTTTTCGTTGAGGCGCTGGACAAGGCGTTGAAGGCGTTGCGGCAGGAAGCGACTCCCGCACACGTTACGCCGTATCCCGAAACCTCGCTGCCCGCCTGGGCGCGCGCGTGGGCGGATGGGCCGACTGAGGAAGAGATGCCCGCGCTTGATGCCGGCTAGTTTTTAGCCGCAGATCAACGCAGAGTTTCGCCGATCTGCGGCAAGCTGCGTTGATCTGCGGCTAACAAGTTTCGGAGTAGCAATGATGGAGAGACCGGTTTCATTGGTCACAGGCGCGGGGCGCGGCATCGGGCGCGGCATCGCCATTGAGCTTGCCAAGCTGGGGCACGCGGTGGCGATCAATTACGCCGGCAATGCGGGCGCGGCGGATGAATGTTTGCAACTGGTGCGCGCGGCGGGCGGCGACGGCCTCACCGTGCGCGCCGACATCGCTTCAACTGAAGACCGCGCGCGGCTGGTGCAAACGGTGCTCGATGCTTATGGCCGCATAGATTTGCTGGTCAACAACGCCGGGGTTGCGCCTGATGTGCGCGCAGACATTTTGGAAGCGGGCGAAGCCTCGTTTGATCGCCTCATCAACATCAACCTGAAAGGGCCGTATTTCCTGACGCAGTTGGTCGCGCGCCAGATGATCGAACAGGTTAAAGGCGGCGCGGTTTCGTCCTTCGGCTTGCCGCGTATCGTGACGATCACGTCGGTGTCGGCCTATACGGCGTCGGTCAATCGCGGCGACTATTGCGTGGCGAAAGCGGGGCTGGCGATGCTGACGGCGCTGTATGCGGCGCGGCTGGCGGAATACGGCATCAACGTTTATGAGGTGCGGCCCGGCGTGATTGCCACTGAAATGACGGCGGGTGTGAAAGAGAAATACGATGGGTTGATCGCGCAAGGGGCTTGGCCCTTGCGTCGTTGGGGGCAGCCGGAAGATGTGGGGCGCGCGGTGGCGGCGATTGCGCGCGGCGAGTTGCCTTATTCAACTGGCGAAGTGCTCAATGTGGATGGCGGCTTTCACCTGCGCACGTTGTGAGCGCGTGAACCCGGCGGCGCAAATTGTGTAACTTGCCCTAGGGCGCGAGCGTCTCTCAGAGCGGCATACAAAATTGGCAATGTTTCTATTCGGAGGATTCCACAAACATGAGTTTCAAGTTGGGGAAATATAAAGGACTGCTCTTGACGTTGCTTGTCGTCGCGGGCGTCGGCGGCGCGGCGGGCTATTTTTACTTTGGCCGTCAGGCGACGGCGGAAGAGTACATCACCGCCAAGATCGAGCGCGGCAATGTGCGCAATACCGTCAGCGCCACCGGGGCTTTGCAGGCCGTGACGACCGTGCAGGTGGGCAGTCAGGTTTCGGGCAATATCAAGGCGCTCAACGTAGATTTCAATTCAAACGTGCGCAAAGGACAGATCGTCGCGCAACTCGACCCTTCGATCTTTCAGGCGCAAGTGGCGCAACAGCGCGCCAATGTCGAGGCCGCGCGCGCCAATCTGGCCGATGCGCAAGCGCGGCTGGTTTCCGCCGAGGTGGCCATCGAAAGTCAGCGCGCCAATGTGGGCAGCGCCACCGCCAACGTCGAAGCCTTGAAAGCCCAGCGCGATGACGCCAAGAGCGCCTTGCAGCGGCAGGAAGGACTCGCCGCCGCCGGCATTATCAATCAACGCGATTTAGACATCGCGCGCACGACAGTTCAATCCACCGAAGCCCGTTATAACCAGGCCATCTCGCAAGTGGCGCAAGCGCGCGCGACTGAACTGCAAGCCACCCGCTCCGGCATCGCGCAGGCGCAGGCCGCCGTCAAACAGGCCCAGGCGCAGGTGCAACAGACCGAAGCTTCGTTGCGGTTGGCCGAAGTCAACCTGAGCCATACGACGATTGCTTCGCCGATTGACGGCGTCGTCGTTTCGCGCAATGTGGACGTGGGGCAAACCGTAGCCGCCAGTTTGTCGGCGCCGACGCTGTTTACCATCGCCAACGACCTGACCCGGATGCAGGTCATCGCCAACATTGACCAGGCCGACATCGGCGTCATCAATGCCGCCAACAAAATCAATTTCACGGTGGACGCCTTTCCGGGCCAAAGCTTCAACGGCACGATCAGGCAAATCCGGCTCAATCCAGTCAACACGCAAAACGTCGTCACCTACAACGTAGTGATTGATGTGTCGAATCCTGAACTCAAACTCAAGCCGGGCATGACGGCGAATCTGACCATCACCATCGCCGAACGCCAGAATGTGCTCAAAGTGCCCAATTCCGCTTTGCGCTTCCGGCCCGCCGATATGACGCCGGAAAAGATGCGCGAACTGTTTGGCGGCGGGCGCGAGGGCGGCGGGAACGCCGGTGAACAGCGCAAACCGGGCGATACGCCTGCTGCCGGGCAGCCCAGTCCTGCCGATAAACCGGCGGTAAAAGCCGAAGGCGGTCAGCGTCCGGCAGCAGGTGGGCAACGCGGCGAAAGCCGTTCAGGGGAACGTGGTGGCGCTGTTGCCGGGCCTAGTCCGAATCAAAACGCAGGTGGCGCACAACGCGGTGGCGGCGGCGCCAATGCCGGCGGTCCCGGTTCAGGCGGAAACCAAACAGCCGCTGTTGTGCAAGGCCAACGCCGCATCGTTTGGGTGCTGGGCCCGGATGGCAAACCGCAAGCGCGCCGCATTCGCTTGGGCATCACAGACGGCGCGAGCACCGAGGTTGCCGAAGGCGAATTGAAAGAAGGCGAGGCCGTTATCACCGCGCAAAACAGTGCTACGGCGAACCGCGCGACGCCCACCAGCAGCCGTCCGCCAGGCTTTGGCGGCGGGATGGGCGGTGGCCCAGGCATGGGCGGCGGCGGTGGCCGCCCACGTTAAACAAATTAGGCTCAGCGCACGGCAGTCAAGCGCTCACACGCTTGGCTGCCGTTTATTGACTACTGACTACTGGCTTCAGACAAGTGAACAACGCGACTTTGACTGCAACTGCTGATAAAACTGCTTCCTCGGCCCCGGTGCGGCCTGTCATTCAACTGGATCACATCCACAAAGTCTATAAGATGGGCGATGTCGAAGTGCATGCCCTGCGGGGCGTAACTTTGACCATTGGCGAAGGGGAATTCATCGCGATCATGGGCGCTTCGGGTTCGGGCAAATCCACGATGATGAATATCATCGGCTGCCTGGATCAACCGAACCGCGGCAAATACATTCTCGATGGACAGGATGTTTCCCGCATGTCCAAAGACGAACGCGCCGACATCCGCAATGGCAAGATCGGCTTCGTCTTTCAAGGCTTCAATATGCTCTCGCGCACCTCGGCCTTGGAGAACGTTGAATTGCCGATGCTTTACGCGGGGCTTTCCAACGCCGAACGCCACAGCCGCGCGCAGGCGGCGCTCAAGGCGGTGGGCCTGGCCGGCCGCGAACAGAATCATCCGAACCAGCTTTCCGGCGGCCAACAACAACGCGTGGCAATCGCGCGCGCCTTGGTCAACCGCCCGAAAATCATTTTGGCGGACGAACCGACCGGCGCGCTCGATTCGCGCACCTCGGTCGAAGTCATGGATATTTTCCAGCGGCTCAACCGCGAACAGGGCATTACGCTGGTGCTGGTCACGCACGAACACGACATCGCCGAATACGCCAAACGCGTGGTTATTTTTAAGGATGGCAAGATCAACCGCGACTATCCGGTTGACGAACAGCGCGACGCGGCGGAAGAGTTGAAGCTGTTGCCGGAGATTGTGGATGACGATGATGACGATTGAGGCCGGTTATGTTTCTCAAGCAGATTATTTGGAAACCTCAGTTCGTCGAGAAGCTGGCCGTAAAACACGGTGTTTCAGTGACCGAAGTCGAAGACGTTCTGAACGCCAATCCGTTTATTCGTAAAGTTGGCAAAGGCCGTGTGAAAGGTGAAAATGTCTATGCCGCCTACGGCAAACAAAAATAGAGTCATTGACCCCTTGCCCGATTCTTTTGCGACCGAAGAAGAAGCGGGAGAATTTTGGGATACGCACAGCACCATGGACTATGAAGAGTTTTTAGAGCCTACGGACGACGTGATCAAAATCACGGAGCGTGTTTTTGAGGTGGCGGTTGCCGAAGATGTTTTTCAACGTATACAGCAAGAGGCGGGAACCTTGAAGCAGACGGTGCCAGTCGTCGTGGATCATATTTTGAGAAAAACGCTGGCCGTCTCGGAAAATTAAGCAGAGGTTTGAATTATGAATTTCCTGATGACTTTTCGGGTCGCCTTTCGCGCTCTCGCGCGCAACAAGATGCGTTCGATGTTGACGATGCTGGGCATCATTATCGGCGTGGCTTCTGTCATTGCGATGGTCAGCGTGGGCCAGGGGGCGCAGGCTTCGATCCAGGAGCAAATCGCCAACATTGGCACCAATATGCTCTACGTTTCCTCGTTCTCGATGAACATGGGCGGTGTGCGTAGCGGTACTGGCGCGACCAGCACCAACACCTTCACAGTTGATGACGTTGAAGCCATCAAACGCGAAGTGCCGACCGTCGCGATGGTGACGCCTTTAGTCGAAACCAGCGCGCAACTCGTCTTTGGCAATCAAAACTGGAACTGCCGCATCAGTGGTGTGGGAGAGGATTATCCGAAGATTCGCAAGTGGCAAATCCAGAGTGGCGAATTCGTCTCGGAAGCGGATGTGCGCACGGCAGCCCGCGTCGTGGTGCTCGGCCAGACGGTCGTTGACAATCTCTTTCCCGGCATTGATCCCATTGGCCAGATGCTCCGCGTACGCGAGTTACCCTTCCGCGTGATCGGCGTGATGGCGCGGCGCGGGACAGACGCGAGCGGGCGCGATCAGGATGACATTCTCTTTGCGCCCTACTCGACTGTGCAGAAGAAGCTGCTCTCGCAGACCTTCATTCGGCAGGCGAACGTCTCAGCGATCTCACCCACCGCCACCTACACGGCCCAAGACCAGATCACCGAGTTGCTGCGCCAACGCCATAAACTTAGCGCGAACCAGGAAAACGATTTCACTGTGCGCAATATGACCGACGTGGCCGAGACGGCGGATGAAACCAACCGCATCATGACCATCCTGCTCGCCAGCATCGCCAGCGTCTCGCTGCTGGTTGGCGGCATCGGCATCATGAACATCATGCTGGTCAGCGTGACCGAACGAACCCGCGAGATCGGCATCCGCATGGCTATCGGCGCGCGTTCGTCCGCCGTGCGCACGCAATTCCTGATCGAATCCATCGTGCTCAGCGTGTTGGGCGGTCTAATGGGCATCGGGATCGGCGTGCTGTTTTCGGTGCTGATCCCGAAGCTGCTCGGTTGGCCGACGCTGGTCTCGGTGACTTCGATCATCGGTTCCGTCGTCTTTTCGGCGGCGGTCGGCATCTTCTTTGGCTATTACCCGGCGCGCAAAGCCGCGTCACTCGATCCGATTGACGCGTTACGTTTCGAGTAACAAAGCATCTTCCCACGAAGACACACGAAGGAGCACGAAGAGCATTTAAGGTTCTTCGTGCTCCTTCGTGTGTCTTTGTGGGAGGATTTTCCGGGGTACAAGGAGCGACCATGATTCCCAAATTCTTCCGGTTTTGTTCTGCGGATGTACTCAGGTTTGACGCTACCGGCCATTTGGCCGGATAATCCCGGCCAGCTTGCCAGTTCATTTTTATTCAATCAGTGTTGGCCAATCAGTAGTTGGCCATTCCGTTTTGAAAGGTGCGTTTCAGGATGGAGACTGCCAGAGTCGTCAAAATGTTGGGTGGTGAAAAGGCGCTCGGGGCCAAGGTCGCTTCGGCGTCGGATATGATTCCGGTGGTGCGCCGGGGTTTGGATTACAGCGCGTTGGAATCCATCATCGGCACCATGGGCGTAGCGCGTGAGATGGTGCTGGGCGCGCTCGGCCTGCCGCCGCGCACGATTGCGCGGCGCAAGGGCGAGCAACGGCTGTCTGCCGCCGAATCGGATCGCGTGTACCGGTTGGCCCGCGTCGTGGCCATGGCCGAGGCGGTGTTGGGCGATGTCGAAAAAGCGCGCGCGTGGCTGTTGCGGCCCAACCGTGCCTTGGCGCACGTGACGCCGCTCTCAATGCTCGATACCGACGAAGGCACGCGCCAGGTCGAAGCCGTGCTCGGTCGCATCGCGCACGGAGTCTGGAGTTGATACGGGTCTGGCGTTTGTGCAAACGGAAGTATGCGGCACAAGCCTTCACCGGCCAGGGCGCGAAGCTTTACGGCGGGCGCTGGAACGAGGAAGGCTTGGCCATGGTTTATACAGCAGACAGCCTGGCGCTGGCGGCCTTGGAAACCTTCGTTCACCTTGACCCTGAATTGTTGCCCAACGATTACGTGGCCGTTGCCGCCGATTTGCCCGCGCAATTGCGGCTGACGCGCTTGCGCTTGAATGATCTGCCAGCGGATTGGCGGCGCTACCCGGCGCCGGATGTGTTGCGGGGCATCGGCTCTGATTGGTTGCGCGCGCGCAAGGCGGCGGTGCTGGCGGTGCCTTCGGTGGTCGTGCCGCAAGAAGAGAATTACCTGCTCAACCCTGAACACAAGGATTTCGGCAAGATCGTGCGGCACGTCGCGGTGCCGTTTAAGTTCGATCCGCGCATGTGGAAGTGAATCGCATGAATACCGCTTCACTCGTTTCAGTCATCATCCCTTGTTACAACCAGGCGCACTTTGTCGGCGCTGCGATCGAGAGCGTGCTGGCGCAGACCTGGCCGCAGCGCGAGATCATCGTGGTGGACGATGGTTCGCGCGATGACCCGGCGGCGGTCGTGGCGCGTTATGCGGGCGTGCAATTGATTCGCCAAACCAATCAAGGCGTTTCTGCCGCGCGCAATCACGGCATGCGCGCGAGCCAGGGCGAGTTTCTGGTGTTTCTGGATGCCGATGACCGGCTGACACCACGGGCGCTCGAAACGCATTTGCAACATCTGCAAGCGCGTCCCGATTGCGCCCCCGATTGGGTGATGGCCGCCGGGCATTACCGCGAGATTGCGGCGGATGGCGCGGTGCTGGGCTTGCCGGTGCAACGTTGCGTGACGAGCGAGCATTACGCCACGCTGTTGGGCGGCGGCGATTGCGTGTGGCTGCCGGGGGCGGTGCTGTACCGGCGCGCCGTGTTGGAAGCGTTGGGCGGTTGGGATACGGCGCGCAGCGGTTGCGCCGATTTCGAGCTTTACCTGCGCATTGCGCAGCGGTTCCCGATTGCTTGTCACGACGCGATCGTGGCCGAGTACCGGCAGCACTTGCCGAGCATGTCGCGCAACTCGGCGGCCATGTTGCTGGATGCGCTGGCGGTCTTTCGCGGGCAGGCAACGTTCGTGCATGCGCACCCTGAATTCAGTGCGGCGTATCAAGGCGGGCAACGTGTTTTCCGGCGTTATTACGGTGAACGGCTGACGACGGACATCCGGCTCAATCTGCGCGAGCGGCAGTGGCGCAAAGTATTTTGGGGCGCCCTGATTTTGCTGCGTTACTACCCGCAGGCGATCCCGCGGCATTTGGCAATCAAACTTGCCAACTTGCTGCGCCGAGTGCCGCCGGAAGAGTTGGGTGAGGAAGAGCGCGAACGCAAGAGCGCCTAGGTCGGTAGGGCGGTCTGAGACGGTACCGCGCGCGTGAGCAAGCGGTGACTGCGCGGCTTTGCCAATGTGCTGGACTTGACGCGCCGCTTGCTCACGCGCGCGGTACCGTCTCACCAATCTAAACCATCACCCGCAACGCCGACGGCAACACTTCCAACGAATCCATCTGCAAGGTCAGCACCTCGCCATCCACCATCACATCAATCGGCTGATCGAAATTCAACTCGATGCGTTTGGCGCGTCCTTGCCAAATCAGCGGATGGTTGACGTGCGAGCCGTCGTAGCAGCGTTTGAAATTGAAGATGAAATCGAAGCGATCGGCTGACCAGCGCACGATCTCGATCTGGCCGTCGTCAATCAATGCATTGGGCGCCAGCATCATGTTGCCGCCGGTGTGTTTGCTGTTGCAGAAAATCAACAGCGCCGTCGCGGGCGGGTTATGTTCGACCACGCCATCCAGTTTCATCCGGTAAATCTGCTGGTTGAATTGCGCCAGGCAGAGCACGACCGCCAGCCCGTAACTCGCTGCGCCCAGCCATTTGAAGCGGCGATTGGCCATTACACAAACTTCAGACACGAAGCCGAGGCTGAGAATGTTGATGTAATGCGTTTGCCCGTCGCGGTGGTTGATGCGGATCACGTCGCAGGGGCGCGCGCGTCCGGCAATGATGGCTTGGGTCGCGTATTCGACGCCCTCTTTGGTGAAATCGCGCAGGAAGGAATTGCCGGTGCCCAGCGGCAGAAAGCCGAGCGTGGGAATCTCGCTGTCGTCGTAAGCCTGTGGATACAGGCCGTTGATGATTTCGAACGAAGTGCCGTCGCCGCACACCGCGATGAAGCGGCGATAGCCGGTTCGGTAGGCGTCTTGTGTTAGTTCCGTGCCGTGCCCGGCGTGTTTGGTTTCGGCGACCTCGAAGCTGACGCCCGCTTTGTGCAGGCGATCAATAGCCGGGCCCAGCAGTTTGGCGCATTTGCCGAAGCCGGCGGCGGGATTGACGATGGCGATGGTCTTCATAATCGTAATAAGGGTAAGCCGCAAAAAGGCGCACAAGTCACAAAAAGTTAGCCGAACCGTTTTGCGTTTTGTGGGCCTTTTTGCGGCTAAAGTTCTTGCAGGGCTTCTTTCCGTTCCACCTTCGCCCGCAGCGCTTCTGCCAACGCAATGCGTTTGATCTTCATTGAAGCCGTGCGCGGGAAATCTTCATCCCAAATGACGAAGCCGCTCAGGCGTTTGAAATTTAGCAGCCGCGCATTGCGTTTGACCAACTCCTGTTTTAACTCGTCCGTGAATTCCTGCCCTTCGTTCAGCCGCAACACGATGATGAGTTTTTCGCCCAGCAGCGAACGTTCGGGCCAGATGTAATTGGCCGCGAAGACGCAGAACTCCTTGACTGGCAGCCCTTCAAACGCGTTCTCGATGTCTTCGGGGTAAACGTTCTTGCCTTCTTCCGTGACGATCATGTTTTTGGCGCGCCCGAAAAGTTGCAGATGTCCGTCGGCATCGAAGCGGCCCAAATCGCCGGTCAGTAACCAGCCATCAACGATGCATTCCGCCGTTTGTTCGGGGTCGTCCAGATAATGCGACATCACGGTGTCGCTGCGCACGGCGACGATGCCGATGCCGTCGCTGTCGGGATTGCGAATCTCGACCTGCATCCCCGGCAACGGTTTGCCGACCGTATCGGCGCGAAAGGGTTTGAAGTCGTTGAGCGTGATCGCCGTGCCCGCTTCGGTCAGCCCGTAGCCGTTGCCGACCTGGATGCCGAGGTCGTAGAAGAATTGCAGCATTTGCGGATCCGAAAACGCGCCGCCGGTGAAGATCGCGCGCAATTCACCGCCGAACGCGGCGTGGACTTGTTTAAGCAACTTGCGGCTCAGCGCCAGGTTCGGCTGCTTTTTCGTCAACACTTTGTTCAGCGCCAGCAAGCGGTCAAAAACGAAACGTTTGAAAGGTGGCAGTTCGTCAAAACGTTGCTGCAACCCGGTCATCAGGTTTTTCAGAATCAGCGGCACCAACGCGACGTAGGTGATCTTGAAGCGCGTGAATGCCTCGCGCACGAATTCGGGCCACAGCGTGCGCAGATGCACGACTGTTGCGCCACAGACGAACGGCCCCAAAAAGCCGACCATGAAATCAATCGCGTGATTGGTCGGCAGGATGCTCAGATAGCGCACGCCCGGCCAGAACGGGTAGAGCGCCGTCAACGACGCGCATTGTTCCAGGTAGTTGTGATGCGTCAGCACGCAGCCTTTGGGCCGCCCGCCAGTGCCGGATGAATACACGATGCAGGCCCAGTCGTTGCGCTGGCGTTCGACAAACTGCGGCTCGCCCTCGGAACGTGCTTCGTCAAATGACACCGCATTCAGCAGATCGCCGCGTTTGGGCGGATCGGTGACGATGACGGTTTTCAGATGTGTCAGTTCGTCAAAGCCTGCGGCCTGCGTGATCGCACGCCAGAAATGGAATTCGGTGACGAGCAATTCTGCTTGCGAATGTTTGAGCAGCGCGACGTGTTCGGGCGCGGAGAGTTTGTAATCCAGCGGCACCAGCACGCCACCGCTGTGAAAGATCGCGTAGGCGGCGAGCGGCCAATGCGACTGATTGGTCATGATGATCGCGCCGCGTGCGTTGGCGTTGAAGCCGTGTTGCTGGATGAATTGCGCCAGCGGGAGGGCGCGCGTTTTGAATTCGGCGTAAGTCCAGCGGTGGTTTTCGCGCTCGCGGTCGGCTTCGATCAGGCAGGTTTCGTCGGCGAAGCGGTCGAGCGCGGCGCGCAGGGCGGAGCCGAGCGAGGTGTGTTGGTTCAGATCAATCATTGATATGCTTTCACCACACAATCAGCACTAGCGCGGCGGCGATGATCTTGGGATCCATGGTCAACAACGCTACTTGTTGGCCGCGCGATTCCAGCCACAAGGTTGCCGCCACGATCAAGCGGTCGTGCATTTCGGGCACGGCAGTCGCGGCTAGGCTTTGTTTCAAGATGGCGAGGGTTAAGGGCTGAATCGTGATGCGGCTATCGGTCAGGACGCGTTGCATAAGCGTGTTGACATCCGGGATGCTCGTGCGCCCTTTGGGAACAACATCAAGGGCTTCGGCCAACGCAATCGCCGGTAAAACCATTTCACTGGCGGCGTCATCCACAACTTGTTTCGCGGCGCGGCCCAAGCGCGGATTGCCTTCGATGTACCAGATAAGGGCGTGCGTATCGAGCACGTATTTAACCGCCACTCAATTGCTCCTCAGTCGGATGCCATTCAGCCAGCTTGAAATCCTCTTCGGTTGACATCCGTTCCGGCGCGTCAGCAAATTCGCCGTAAATCAACCCGCGGCGTGGCGGCGGCGCTATCGCTGGTTGAAAGTCTGTCGTCACCCATTCCAACAAACGCAGTTTGTCGCCAAGGGATAGCGACTTGATTTGGGTGATGACGAGTTCGAGTTGCGCGGTTGCCATAACTTTCCTCCTGACTTTTGCGGGCAGCACCAACGCTGCTCGCGGTTGAATCGTCAGAGCGATGGTAGTTGACCGCTTACCGGCAAACAAGCCAGCCGGGTTACAGCCGCGCCTCGATCCGTTCAGCCAGCGTGCGGAAATCGCTAACGCCTTGCACTTCGTAATCGGGCAGTTCGACGCTGAAATGGTTTTCCAGCCGCGTCAGCAATTCCAGCGCCTGCAGGCTGTCAATCTTCAGCACTTTGAAAAAGTCGTCGTCGGGCGCGAGCGTCGCGCGCTCAACTTTGAAGTGCGTGGCGGCCAGCGCGAGGATTTCGTCAATGATTTGTTCCTGGGTTCGCATGTGTTGCAAGAAGCTCCTAAACCGGCATCACGCTGAATTTATTCCACTGCCCGTATTCCCCTGCCAATGGCAAAGGAATGTGGGCAGTGGAATGAATGACCTGCACAGGCCACGCTGTAGTGCTTAGAAAACGATGCTGTAACTCACGCCGGGATCGCGCAACCGCACCAGCACCAGCGAGAGCACGTGCCGGTCGAATTGGTAATTGACCATCCCGTGCGTGTCTACGCCGTTGAAGCTGAGCGCGGTCGAGAGCCGTTTGGTCAACGCCACATTCGCGCCCGCCAGCGGCAGCCAGCGGTGTTCAAAGGTGCCGTACACGACACCGACATAGGGCGCAATCGGCAAGCCTGACTCGCGCCGCAGGCTCTTGCTGACCGTCGCGTAAAACGATTGGCCCGACGGCGTGCCCAGCCGGTCGGTGCTGGTGCCCAGCATCACCGCCGGACGTTTGGCGGATTCGGTCAGTAACAGAAAATTGACCAGCGGTTTGAATTCGCCTACCGACGGGTTGTATTCGACGCCCGCCGTCAAGCGCGGATGAAAGCGATAGGTCAACGTCGTGCGCCATTCGGCCCGGTCAATCTGAGCGGGCAAATAGCGCACACTGAACGTCCAACGCTGCTTTGATGTGTTTGCTGCCCCGCTCACGGCGCGGCCCTCGCCAGGTCAACTCGGTCAACTGGGCACGCTCGAAAAATCTGCGTTGCGCGCGGCTTTGGCGATTTGTTGTTTGCTTTCGCGGTCAGCTTGCGCGACCAGTTTGTCGAGCTTGGCTTTGACTTCGGCGGTGTTGATGACGCCGTTGAAGATCGCCACGATTTTGCCGTCACGCCCGATGATCGCCGTGCCGGGCAGCGCGGGGCCAAGTCCGAAACGGGCCATGTCTGCGGTCGCCGCGCCGAGCCAGACCGGGAAGTTGAGCTTGGCCGTCTTGATGAACTGGCGGACTTCTTTGGCTTTGTCGAAGTTGTCCGCCGCCGCGCCGATGACTTGCACGCCCAGCGCGGCGTATTCGTTTTGCAGGGCCGAAAGCTCCGGCATCTCCTTGACGCAGGGGCCGCACCAGGTCGCCCAGAAATTGACGATGACGATGCGCCCGCGATACGAACTCAGCTTCTGCTCGACGTTGAAAAGGTCTTTGAGCGCGAGTTCGGCTTCGGTGCCGATGAGCTTTTCGGCGGACTGATTGGCCGCCGCGTTGCCGTCGCCCAGCACGCGCAGTTGATTGACCTTCAACCAATGTTTGCCGCCCGCCGTGCGCGCCGTGCCGCCGATCTCGACTTGCTTCGCCATCAAGCCCAGCCAGTTTTTGCCGCCTTTGTCGAAGGCGCCGTCTTCGAGCAGGTGCAGCGTCCAGCTTTTGCCATCGGCGTTCTTGACCGCCAGCGCGGCGGGGATGTTTTTGGCGGCACAACTCTTGGCGCAATCCAGATCGGCGGGCGTGCCGTAAGCGATCTGGTTGCGGTCGGCCTCGCTCCAGCAATCGGAGCAGACGATTTGGCCGGTGAATTTGGTTTGCGCAAATGCAGCAGAAGTGAAAACCAAACAAAGCAAGGCCGCGAAAATGCTAGAACGTTTGTTCATGATTGCGTGTATCCCTCAATTTCAGTCGGCGCTTCAGCTAACTCAGTCGAGCCGGAAGTCGTTCCATTTGCCTGAACAGACCATGATTGGGGCTTTTCATCATGGCCGTTTGGCGCAAGTTTGGGCTTAAGCGTGACGATAGGTTTTCTGGGCGGCAACGAAACCGTTTGTATTCCGCTTTCTTCCTGAAGTTTTAGGTAATAAGCGCCAATCGCCCTTACGTCGTAATGAAAGCGCGCCGCGATTTCATCACGCACACGCCAGACCTCTTTGATGATCTCATCTTCAACCATAGATTCTCCATTCAATCAGAGTCTTCGGTCACTAAATCCGCTCCCAGTTCTTCCGGTGTGCAAAGAGTAGGTGGTTCGTAACCAGCAGTTCGACAAGTTCGCTCAATGGACGGACGCAGGTGAGCGTTGGCGATATGCCTGCAATTCCAGGTGAGTAGGTAATGGATGCCGTTAAGCGCGGCGACGGCAATGTGCAAAGCGTCGTCTGCGGCTTTGGTCGGCAAGGCGTGTTGCTTGATTAAGAGTTCGGCCAGTTCGATGGCTTCGGCTGTGATCGGCAACACAGATAAGCCGGCCAGCGCATTCAAGCGTTTGGCGGCGGCGCTGGTATCGCCTTTCTTTGCCTCGTCCAGCACTAGCGTAGAAGTATAAAGCGCAAAATCCTGCGCTTTGGTTTCCCACCAAAATACTGTGACTTGTTGGCGCGCATTGGTGATCAGATCGCGCGTCGGCCTCGCCACCAGGTAGCTGACGATGCTCGTTTCAATGTAAACCGTCTCTTTGTCCACGTCTTTATCAATAAGCCCAACGCATCAACACCGATCCGGCAGTGAAGCCCGCGCCCACGGCCGCGAACAGCACCAGATCGCCTTGCTTGAGTTTGCCAGCTTGAATGGCGTCGTTGATCGCCAGCGGAATCGTCGCGGCCGTCGTGTTGCCGTATTTGTGAATGTTCTTGATGACCTTGTCCGGCGCGAGTCCGGCTTTCTGTGCTGTCGCGTCAATGATGCGCAGGTTGGCCTGGTGCGCGATGAAACAGGCAATGTCGTCGCCGGTCAAATTGTGTTTGGCGAGCATGCCGGTGCTCAGCTCTTCCATCTTGCGCACGGCGTATTTGAACACGGCCTGACCGTTCTGATGCACGTAATGCATTTTCTTTTCGACCGTCTCGTGCGTGGGCGGATGCAGGCTGCCGCCGCCGGGCATGTAAAGATGCTCGCCGCCCGCGCCGTCAATCTCGTGCTTGTAGTCGAGCAAGCCGAAATCTTCGCCTTCTTCGCCCCCTTCGTGTGGTTCCAGCAACACAGCGCCCGCGCCGTCGCCAAACAGCACCAGCGTTGCGCGGTCTTCAGGATTCAAGATGCTGGTCATCACGTCGGCCCCGATGACCAGGACTTTTTTGTGCGTGCCGTTTTCGATGAACTGCGCGGCGGTGGTCAGCGCGTAAAGGAACGACGAACAGGCGGCGGAAATATCAAAGCCCCAGGCGCGCGTAGCGCGAATCTTGTTTTGAATGACGCAGGCCGTCGCCGGAAAAAACATATCGGGCGTGACGGTCGAAACGATGATCAATTCGATCTCGTTCGCTTCGATGCCGCGTTGTTTGAGCGCTTCGATGGCGGCTTTTGCGCCCAATTCAGAGGCGGGCGTGCCGGGTTCGACCCAGTGGCGTTCGTGTATGCCGGTGCGCGCGACGATCCAATCGTGATTGGTGTCCACCAGCTTTTCCAGATCATGGTTGGTGACGACGCGCGGCGGCACATAGGTGCCCAGCGCGGTGATCTTGGCTCTGCGTTTTATCATTGCGTGACTCCTAAAAGCCCTCCCACGAAGACACACTAAGCGGCACGAAGAGCGCGGGCCATACTGCGTGCCCCTTCGTGTGTCTTCGCGGGAGAAAGATCAAGGTAAATAAGGTTGCGTATCAGTGCTCTCGATAAATTTGCGCAAGCCCGCTTCAACAGCGGGTTGCGTGAATAACCGGCAGAACAATTCGATCTCCTGCCGCAATTCGGCGTGGGGGATCGGTTTCAAAAACTGTTTGGCGGCGGCGCTGGTCGCGCGGTCGAATTTCTTGACCTGCGCGGCGGTGAAGCGCGCGACCTTCAAGGCATCGCCTTCACCGACAAGCTGGCTGACCAATCCGATGGCTTGCGCGCGCGCGGCATTCAGGCTGCGCCCGGTCAGCAGCAAGTCGCGCACGACGGCATTGCCCAAATCGCGTTTCAAACGCGGGATGCCGCCAAAGCCGGGGATCAAGCCCAGCCGCAATTCGGGAAAACAAAAGCGCGCCAGTTTGTCAGCGACGATCAGATCGCAAACCAGCGCCAATTCAAAACCGCCGCCGAAACAGACGCCGTGCACCGCCGCAATGGTCGTCAGCGGCGAAGCGTCCAGCGCGTTCAGCACCGCGTGAATGCGCGTGAGAAAGTCGCGCACCAGCGGTTCGGCCTGGGCGAAACCCATTTCATTTGCGCCGCGATACAGGTCGCGCAAATCAGCGCCCGCGCTGAAGCCGGCCTTGACGGTGCTGTGAATGATGAGCGCGTGGGCCTGGTCTTTCAGCATTTCGTGCGCCGCGACGAACTGTTCCAACTCGGCCAGTGTTTGCAGGCCGATTTCATTCGCCGGTGCGCGGTGCAACGTCAGTTCGAGGCAGCCATCTTGCAAGGCCCACGATAGGGTTTCGCCATTGAATTGTTGCATAGCGGTTCGGTTACTGACGCGGGCGGCGTTTGAATTTGCGGCGGCGCGCCGGGAAAGGCGGCACGGCGTAAACCATCGGCGGCTCGTCGTCATCCTCATCATCCCCTGCAAGTTCTGGTGACGTGGCGTATAAACTGGGAGCAATGATTCTTTTCGTTAGTACGCTAAAGAGCTTGAAGGCCGCCGATAGCGAGAATGCCGTTGCGAGTAGGCCAATGATGATCGCGGCGCCGGTTTCCAAACCAGGCACGATTTTGCGCAACAGCCAGCCTGTGCCGATTGCCAGCGTCAAGGCCACAACCAGTATCAGCAGATAAGCCACGAGACAAATGACGAATGTCCCAATTATCGAGGTTTTTAATTCTGGTGGTTCTTCGTTCAATGCTTATCTCCTTGACTGGAATCAAGCGGGGCGGAACTGTCTGGCGCGCCGGTTTCCGGCTCTTCTTGCGGCGGCTTGGTGGTGGCCGCGCCCCAGGCCAGCAAGCCCATGATCAAAAGAATAAACGAAACAAAGGCGCAAACCAGTCCGAGCGTAACCATTCACTCAACCTTTCTTCGCCTGATAAAGCGCCTCGATCGGCGCGGCGAAGTGTTTGGCAATTGCGTCGCGGCGCAATTTGCCGTTGGCCGTCAACAAACCGCTTTCAATCGTCAGCGGCTCTTTTTCCAGATGAAACGCCAGCACACGTTTGTAATGCGGCAAGTCTTCGTTGACCGCGGCGACAGCTTGCTCGGCTTGTGCGCGTGTGACCTCGCCCGTAATCAACGCGGTCAGGAAGCTGTGGTCGTTGCCCAGCACGACGCATTGCTGCGCGGCGGGCAGTTTGAAAGCCAGCTTCTCTTCAATCGGTTCCGGCGCGACGTTGTGGCCGGAATTGAGAATGAGCAGGCTCTTGATGCGTCCGCTGATCGCCCAATTGCCCTGGGCATCTACCTCGCCCTGATCGCCGGTGCGGAACCAGTCGCCGTCCTCAGCGGACAACAGCGCCGCCGCTGTCGCGTCGGGTTTATTCCAGTACCCGGCAAAGATGTGCGGCCCGCGTATCAGCAATTCGCCGTGTTCGCCCAGCTTCATTTCGATGCCGGGGATCGCGGGCCCAACGCGGCCGGGCGTGAAATCGCGCGGGTCGTCCATTGTGCAAATCGCGGTCGTCTCGGTCAAACCGTAAACTTGCAACACCCGAATGCCCAGCATCAGAAAGAACAATTGCGTCTCTTTGTTCAACGGCGCCGAGCCGCAAATCAGCGCGCGCAGATTCGGCCCGATCTTCTGTTTGATCGAAGCGAAGATCAGTTTGTGCGCCAGCGCCAGCCAGAGGCTGTCCAAGCCGCCAGCCTTGTTTTCATAACGCCGCAGCCAGGCGGCCTTGCCATTGCGATAGATCGCTTGCACAAAGCCTGGTTTCTCGCTGATCTGCTTTTCGACGCCCGTGCGGATGCGTTCGAGCAGCGTCGGCACATTCAAACAGTAATTCGGCGCAGCCAGTTTCAACTCATCCGCCAGCTTGTTCAGATCGGTCGAAAGCGTGAGCAGGCTGTGGCGCGACAAGGCCGTCAACAACAGAATCCACGAACCGGCGAAACAGAGCGGCAAGTAGTGAAAGACCTGATCGGCTGTCTTTTCGGTTTCGCGTTCCATCAATTGATCCAGCCGCATCCCGGTGCAGGGAACCATGTGATTCAGGTTCTTGACGTTCAGCATCACGCCCTTGGGTTCGCCTGAAGTGCCCGACGTGTAAATGATCGTGACGATGTGACTGTCGCTTAGTGCGTCGGGTTCATCTGCAATGTCCGCATCCGGCGCGGTGGCGAATATTTCGTCAAACAGCGGCAACCGTGATTGCATCTCCGGCCAGTGTTCGACGATGCCGCTACGCAATGCGGCGTCAGCGCAACAGACAAGCGAGGCCCCGCAATCTTTGAGCATGTTGACCAACTCGTTCGGTGCCTGGCGGGAATACAGCGGCACGACAGTAATGCCCTCCGCCATCAAGGCCAAATCGAGCGCGGCCCAGCAGATGCTGTTGGGCGCAAGCAAGCCGCAACGGTCGCCGGGGCTTAAACCAATTTGGCGAACGTAAGTGCGCGCGGCTTTGATTTGCGCGAGGAATTCCGCGCAGGTCGCCGTGACGAACTGGCCGTCGCGCACTTCGCGGATGACAGGGCGGCTCGGTGTTTTGCTTAGGTGATGAAAGAGGTGTTCGAGGAAGTTCATAAGCTCAGTAACTCACCCCTGCGCGGATCTCTTGCAGGATGGCGGCGGCCTCTTCTTCAGATTGCAGGCGTTGCGTGAGTACTTCCTTTGTCCTTTCCAGCACGCGGTCGCCGAAGCGTTTGGCAAGGTCTTCTCGCAAGCCCTGTCCGATATAAAAACGCAAGAGCGCATCGCGCGACATACTGCGTGTGGGCGCAATCTGGTCGAGCGACGTCAGCACATCCAGCGGCAGTCGCAATGACACCTCTGTTGAAGGGCGCGGGCGTGGCGTTAACTGAATCCCTTCTTCCGTCACGATGACATCGTCATCAACCGCTTGTGGGGTTACTTCCGTAACGGTTTCATTCTCCTCTTTCATACTTCCTTCTTTCTTTCGGGGTGGCGTGCCGCGCGGAAATGATGCGGGTGCGCGCGCCACGCTCCAGATAAACGGTCAGCAACACATTGCCGCCGAAATTATAGCCGATGAGGTAGTCGCGCCTTTCCTCCGGCACGGAGGCGTCGCCCAATTGCTGGCCCGGATCGAAAAACGTTTCTGCCGCTTCTTCATAGGTTACGCCGTGCTTTTCATAGTTGCTGGCAGCCTTGTCCGCGTTCCACTCGAACTCGTTGCCATTGAGCGGGTAGCTCACATCCATTGCCGTTTGCCCTCAGCCATACGCTTCCAATAGCTTGCGCAAGTTTACACCGAGCGGCGGCAAATACTCTTCCCACGCATGCACGCCCTGCCGAATCGGGAACTCAGGATAGCGGCGTTGCAGGTGCTCTTCAAAGTACACGCCCATGCGCGCCATCACCTTCAAATTCTTCGCCACCGTTTTGTAGATGCCTTCGCGAATGGACTCACCTTCTTTGCTGAGCTTGCCCAGGATGACGAGCAGCCGTTCTTCCAGGTCGGGATCGTCCACGGTCAACAGCAAATCCTGCTGGCCGCGCTCATTCATCAGGTTGCGTATGCGTTCATCAATCGTCACGCCCGCCGAGACGACGCCCGCTTCCATGCAAGTCACGATGCCGTGGAAGCGCGATGAAACCATCAACTGGCAACTGCGCAGGATGCTGACCAGTTCGTACATGTTGTAATTCGCCGACGAGAAGACCGGCACACCACCCAGCTTCGCGCTGATCTTTTGGCAAGCCTCAGTGTCAAGTTTCTCAGTCGCGGCCAGCACGACGAAGACGTTGTTGGCGCGGCGGAAGCGCGCCACGGCATTCGTCATGGCGGTCAGATAGCGTTCAAACTTGCGGTCAACTTCCGGCCCTTCTTCGTGAAAATAGATCGAACGGTAGTGGCTGTCTTGGTGCGCGCCGGTCAGCTTGTTGCTGACGAATTTTGCCACCGAAGCGCGCACCGGCCAGCAATAGGGATTGACCGGACACACGACCAGCACGGGCGTCGTGCCGTCCCAACCTTGCTTGCGCAATTCAGCTTCGCCGTAACTGAGCGGCAGCGATTCAAACGTCCACGCCGTATCCGCGCCGAGTTCGGTGGCGACGCCGAGTTTGCCCAGCACCTCTTGCGATTCAGGATTGCGCGTGATGATCAGCGAGTCGTGGCAGTAACGCGCGACCAGTTTGGCGAGGTGCGCGTCCATATAACCCGCTTCGGCGCCATACCCGATGCTGATTTTGTTTTGCGCGGCGGCGATGCCCAGGCTGCCCGCCATCATAGTAGTCAGCGCGTTGGCGAATTTGCTTTTGAACATCGAGCCTTCGCAGGCCACGACCCCGTCGAATTTGGGAATCTCGCGCGCCAGCATCGGCGGGAAGATTTGCGGCAACAAAACTTGATGAGTGCCTTTGAAATAGCCTTCGGTCAGTTTGAAGTCCTGCGTCATTACGCTCAGTTCGCACTTGTCCGCCCCTCCTGGGCCGTTGATGACGTGGCGAATCTGGCGAATCATCTCTTCGACACGCACGTCGGAGCCGGTGTTGCGCGTGCCGTTGTAGCCGGCAAAGAGCAGCTTCAGTTTGTCGCCGGGCTGCCAGCGGTGGCCCGCGCCCAGCATCCATTTCAGTTTTGACCATTCGATGATGCCTGCGACCAGGCTTCGAGCGCGATGTCCATGCTCATATCGTTGATGACTCCAAATGAAGAGGGTTTATCCTTGAGGCAGTCAGATCGTTTACTTTGGTGGCGGTGGTCTTTTAGGAATCGCCCCTTTAACCGTTAGGCTTGCTTTCTCTAGTGCATACATTTGAAGGACACTTTCAACCACATCTACAACTTGATTGAGGATGCCGGCTTCGGGATTGAAGCCTCTATGAGTTGCAGCGTTACCTGCTTCGAGTGCAACTTCAAGCATTTCTCGGTGTTTGTTACTCACGTACCCGCAATCCTCCATTGCCTTGAGCTTCTGCTTGAATGTACCAACATCTCCGACTTTCTCAACGATAAACATGTCAAGTAGCGCCCTTGCACCCATTAATGCCAAACGTTTGCTATCTGAATGAATCGCTGCATAAACTTCCTTCAACAATCCTCTCATATCAAAGGGAAGCTCATTGAGCCAGGTAGGAAGACGCCGTGAAATTGGCGGCGGATAGTATTCAACTTCTCCAAAATAATCATCTTCAGACCAGCTACTTTCCTTTCTGAGTAAAACAGATTCGCAACCGCAACAAGCAAAAACTTTATATTCAGTAGTCCACCACATTTCACAACGGCGCTCTACCCCATCAATTTCCTCATAATAGGGCTCGCTGTATGTGTCTGTATGTTCGGCTATTAGTTTGTGCTTTGTATTTCGCACACAGCCATTGCAATGAAGCCATTCAATTTCCTCTTTTTCACTGATAGGTTCTTGCATTGTAAATGTGCAATTAGATTTTCACGACTTGGGCCACTCTTTGTATGGATACGTGAAATTGCCAGCCTTGCTGAACTGCAGCAAGGGATAACTGTATTGTGAAAACGCAGCGGGTTGTTGGCCAGTCTCGCGCGTGATGCGCGTGTTGTCGAAAACAGTATTCCAAACCAGATACGGAATAAACACCTTCAACAGCGTCGCGCCGGAGCCGATGACATTGCCGCGCAGATTGTCGGCCAGCCAGTTGTTCACGCGCGTGAAGGGCTTTTCCAGCGTGGGCAAATAGACCGGCCCGCCTTTGCCGCGCGCTTGCGAGAGGGCGTCGGTCAGTTCTTTGAACGTCTGTGAACCAGTGCCCGACGACAGGTGATAGATATTGTGCAGCGGCTTTTCTTTTTGGTGAATCGTGACGATGGATTCGGCGACGAAATCTACGTTGACGATGTCAATCTTGTCGGTTGGTCTGAACGGCAGCACTGGCAAGCCGGCCAAAAACACAAACGAGCGCACCATATCGAATTGCGTCGTCGCAGCGTGGCGCGAATCGCCGAGGATGATGCTGGGCCGGAAGACCGTGTGCGGCACGTCGGGCAGCAGTTCGTTGACCATGTGTTCGCAAAACTTTTTGGTGCGCGCATACGGGTCGTAATCGCTGCGGTTCCAGTCAATGCTTGCGTCTTCGGTGACGACTTCGTTGCTGCGGTGCCCGGCGACGGCGACGGTCGAGACATCGCTGAAGCGGCGCAAGCCGTGTTGGGCTTGCGCTGCGCGCGCGAGGTTGATGACTTCAAGCGTGCCGCGCAGGTTGGTGTTGAGGCAGACCTTCTCGCTCTTGCGATTGAGCGAGGCGGCGCAATGAATGATCGAATCGGTCGTGGCAATCAGGCGTTGATAGTCGCTGTCATTCAAGCCGAACTGCGCGCTCGTGAGGTCGCCGCAAAAGATGCTGACGCGGGTTTTGCGGAATTCGTAAAAGCGCGGGAAATCCAAATGCAGTTGCAGCGACTGCCACAGCCGCTGCTCAGCCGCGCGCGCATCTTTGGCGCGCACCAGCAGGTTGAGTTGATCTGTGTGTTGTTCAAGCAGGAGCGCCGCCACGTGTGCGCCCACGTAACCGGTCGCGCCGGTCAGGAAAATTGCCATAGGTTGTTCAATATGTAGCTGGGTTGCTGTGTCCTATCGTCCGTTACTTGGTCGCCAAACTCTGTTCAGTCTCCAGCGCAGCCGCCGGCATCTGGAAGGCGCGCTGCACGCGGCTCTCGTCCTTGTCCAGCGGGCGGCCTTCGATCAACGGATACGACCATTTGCGCAGCGCGGGAATGTGGACGTTGATCCAGTAATCCCACCAATCAATCGTGCTGGCGTCGTAACCGAAGGCCGCACGTTCGTCAGGGGGGAGGGCGGCGGAAAGTATCTCCACGTTTTTCGCTTCGAAGATGTGGTCATTGTGCAGGATAAACGGTTCGTAAAGTTCGATCAGTTTTTCGACTCGATCCAGATCGCGTTCGCGGCGCACCAGCGGCGAGCGCCACATCGGCAGCGGCGAGACGATGCGTTGCAGCGCTTGAATGACCTGTTTCTGGCGCGGCGCTGAAAACGATTCGTAGCGCGACTTGGTCACCGGGATCGAATCGAAGTAGAGCTTCAAGCGATGATCGAAATCGTCTTGCGCGCGGTAATACTTGCGGTGCGCGAGGCCCGTCAATTCAATCGAACGGCGCATGTCGCAGGGATTGATCGCCGAAGTCGCCAGTTGATACAGCGGCGCGTGCCGCCGTCGAGTGAGCGCCGCCGCGATTAAAATCATGCCGCGGCAGACCAGATCAACCGGGATGATGTCGAGGCATTTCTTTTCGTTCGAGGGCAGTTGGCGGAAGAAGGTGCCGAGCAGGTAAGACAACGGCGCACTGGTGTTGACGCCTTCGTTCCAGCCTTTGAACGGGTCGTGCGTGGAGGTTTCGACAATCGAGGGGCGCACGACGGCAATCGGCAACCCCGCGCCCAGCTTGACGATCAGCGATTCGGCCAGGCTCTTGGTCAGCGTGTAGGTGTTCGGCCAACCCAATTCTTTCGCGCGCCTCATCCCGGCTTCGGTCAGTTCGTAACGCACCCAGCGTTGGCGCTGCTTGCGGATTTGCGCGGCCAGTTCGGTGGCGCTCAGTTCTTTGCCTTTGGCCAGCACTTGCTGTTTGAGTTGCTCGCTGACTTCTTCGGATTCGCTGCGCGTTTCGATCTCTTTGATCAGGTCGTGCAGCGCGGCGTGTTCGGTGGCGGCGTCGAAATCGGGGACGTTGTAAGGCGAATGGTTCGGTTTCAGCGTTTCATTGACGCGGCCATCGCGGAAGCCTACGACGTAGCAGGTCGAAAGGTGCAGCAACGCCGCGTGGTCGCAGGCGCGCACGAAATCCAGCATCAGCACGGTCGCGTCCACGTTGATCGAGAGCGCCTGGCGCAGGTCGGGATTGAAATCGGTCAGGCCCGAACTGTTGACGATCACGTCCAGTTCGCGTTGCAAGCGCAAGCGCGTCGCTTCGTCAAAACCCAGATTGGGCTGGCTGACATCGCCTTCGACGATCTCGACCTTGGCGCTGATGAACTCAGTCAGCTTGTCGCCGTGGCGTTCATAGAACTGATCGAAGAGGGGCGACTCTTCGATGACTTTTTCAAAGCGGCGCACGGCGCTGTTGGAACGGTTGCGCCGTATCAGCAAATACACCTTGCCGATTTCCGGCAGATCGCGCAGCACCTTGGCCAGCCAGACTTTGCCGATGAAACCGGTGAAGCCGATCAGCAGCACGTTTTTACCCGCCAGCGTTTCTTTCATTGAAAGCCGGTCGAGTTGCTGATGCGCTTCATACACGATGGCGGGGGTCGCCAGCGGCGCAATCGTGCGCGCGGCGGGCGTCACCGTGCGGCGCAGCGTTTCAATCGGATAGTCGAGTTTGGTGGTGAGCTTTTCTTCTGACCAGCGGCCATCGGGGTTGCCGCCGACGAAACGGGCCAGCACCTGGCGCGGGCGTATGACGGGCGTGCGCAAGCGTCCGGTCGCTAATTCATCGCGGAATTCGAGGCGGTTGGCCAGCAGGTATTCGACGCCCAGGTGCGCGGCCAGCGGGCGCATCACGTGATCCAGGCCCTGGCTGACGAGGATGATCTTTTCGCCCCGGGCCAGCGCTTCTTTCAGCTTAGCCACGCCTGGCGGTTTGAGTTTGGGTTTGACGTGGTAATGGAAGTATTCCTCGCCCAGCAAGTCCAGCCGATCCTGGCTGATGCCGCGCAGCAGCGTGTGCAGGCAGCGCGTGGCAAATTTGCGATCGGCGGCATAGAGCAACGGCCGCACCAGCGCCGATAGAAACAAAGCGCCGCGCCGCAACCAGCGTTCGGCAAAGCCTTGTGCGTTCCAGGTGAAAAAGCCGATGGGACGCACGGCGCTCAGGTTGAGCAAGCTGCCTTCGGCGCGCCAGAAAACGCCGTCCGGCGGACAATGCATTTGGGGCTCGGCGAGTCGTGGTGTTGCGGCTGATTGCGCCGGGAATTGACCCGAAGATTGACCCGAAGATTGAGAGGATGCGTTCACGTTGGTGCTAGCTTTTTATGACTGGGGCAAGCAATGCGAGGCGTAGCTAGAGGTCAATCCGTCGAAACTTCATGCACCTTTGGCGGTGCGTCAAAAGCCCTGTGCGGGTTCCGCGTTTACGCCTTGAACTGCTGTGCCGGTTGTAATGTTGTTTGGCGTTGAGCCTGTGTCGAGGTCTGCGCCTCAATTCGTAAGCCGCATGAGACATTAAATCCGAAGTTCCGTCAAATCAGGCCCGCGGCTGGCTTGCCGCCCGCAACTGCCGGAAAAAGTTTAAGTTGCCACGCCGGAAATGACCGGACTATAATCGCGCCCGACTTTCCAAGGTTGCGTCAGCAACTTCAATTGGCAAATCCCCAATCAATGATGTGCAGGTTCTGAGCCGGTGGTTTCTAAGGACAAGGTGACGGTGGCATGAGACAAGGGAATGGCTTTTCCGAAACAGCCTGGCTGCTTTGGCTTTCGGGCGCGGGCTGTGACGGTTGCACGCAAGCCGTAATTGGCGCGGCTGAACCAAGCCTGGAAGATTTGCTGCTCGGCAATCTGCCGGATGCGCCCCGGCTGGCGCTCATTCACCCGCAATTCGGCCCGCATTTTTTTACCCAACCCAAAAATTCATCCCGCTCAACCGGTTCGTTGCGCCCAGTCAACGAGAATTACTGGCAGCCTGGCGAGAGGTACGAAACGCTCTTGCATCGCGCGGCTGCTGGGGAATTACAACCGTTTCTCTTGGTGTTGGATGGCGCGTTGTATGAGGAACCCGACGGCGCGAGCGGCAGCTTTGCCCAAATTGGCGTTGACCGCGACGGCCAGCCGATGACGGCTGCCAGTTGGTTAAAGCTGTTGGCCCCGCGCGCCGAGGCAGTCTTGGCCATTGGCAGTTGTGCGAGTTTCGGCGGCATGCCGGCGGCGTCTGTTGACGTTGCCGCCGCCGCCAACGGCGTCGTGGTCAAAGGCATTGCTGACGTGCTAGGCACGCAGTTCCGTAGCCAGGGCGGTTTGCCAGTGGTTCATCTGCCGGGTTGTGCGCCGGCGGGTGAATGGATGATTGAAACACTGCATTACATCTTTTTGCATCTGGCCCACCTGGTGCCGCTCGATTTGGATGAAGCAAACCGTCCGCGCTGGTTATTCAACAAAGAAACCTATGCGTTGCCGCCGCGCGCCGATTATCCGCCAGCGGTGGAGTTCGACGTAGCGCGCGCCCGGAAAGTGGCGTGTCCTGTCCCCGCCCAGGGCTGGGTGCGCGGACTGGGCGGATGCACGCGTGTGGGCGGCGCTTGCATCGCTTGCACGGAGCCCGATTTTGCCGACCGGCATTTGCCGTTCACGCGGCCTGATGCGTTTGCCGCTTAGTACGCCGGCAAGAAAGTTGTTTAAGGAAAAGTGCGAAACCTTGTAGTAGCAAATTTACTCGCGGCGCAACTGAGCGAATAAATTCGCTACTACAAGGGCTTGACCGGCTGAGCAATTACCTGACTTGAAGGAAGAGAGGGCGACGTGAGTTTTCACGAAGCAGTGCTAACCAGTGACTGGACGGAACCTGGGTTGGCGACTGAACTGCGCTTCGACAATTTGCCTATCCGCAACGCCGCCGAGGGCGGTCTCTCGCTTTGCGAAGGCGTTTGGCCTGAGCCCTTCAGCCTCAAAGGCGGCGCGGAACGGCGCGAACAGGCGCGCACGCGGGCGCAGGTTATTCAAGAGTTGCGCCAAAAACCGGAAGTCCGGGCGTTTGAAATTTCGACGCTGACGCAAACCAGCAGCGGGCTGGGTCTTTACACCGTGATTGATCTGGCGCAGCGCAAAGTTTGGGATGCGCGCTTGAGCATGAATCTGCTACGCGAGTTCGAGCCGCTGTTGCTGAATCGCCACCCCACGGACGCACTGCATTTCGCCAGCCGCGCCTGTGGGCGTGACAGCGGCGCCCAAACGATTGCCGCGATCCTGGCGCTGGAGATGGCTTACGGCGTGACGCCGCCGCCGCTGGTCGTGCTGATACGCAATCTGGGCCAATGCGCTGAACTGATCGCCAACAACTTGTCTAGCCTGTTTCTGCTGGCGGGCACGGATTACTCAGAGTCTGTGATCAGCCGCGCGAATCCGGCGCTCTGGCGCAAGGCCCAACAGAGCGCCGCCCCCGGCGCGTTGCTGCACGGTATGCCCACGATTGCAAGCATCATGCTGGGCTTGAACCGGATTCAAGGGCACTTGCACAGCGAGGCCTGGCAGATGATGCGCGTGGCGCGCGAGTTGACGGCGCTGCTCTTCGGCAAGTATCCGCATCCGGTTACGCTTTATCCGGGCGGCATGGGTATCAGTGCGGACAAGGAATTGTTCACGCAGGTGCTGGGCCGCGTGAATCAATTGCTCGATTTCAGCAAGTGCGTGCTGGCGCTCTGGAATGACGTAATTAACTTCCTGCTCGAAAGCGAGCCGCGCTTCAAACGTGTGGGCGTGACGCCCGCGAATTTCCTGAGCGCCGGGCTGTGGGATGATCCGCAGAGTTACGATGCGAGTTTTGAAAATTGCAGCGCCTGGGGCGAACGGCGTGGCGCGACGCCCGGCGTCATCATCAACGGCAAATTGCGCACGACGCGGCTGGCCGAGTTGAATCTGGGCCTGGAAGAGTTTGTCGAGCATTCATATTACCAACAGTGGGCGGGTGATTATTGCGATGTTGATCTGGCGGGCGCGCCACTCTCGCCGTTCCATCCGTGGAATAAACAGACCTTGCCGCAACCGGCCCCGCGCGCCTGGCTGGGGCGCTATTCCTGGTTGACCGCGCCGCGCTGGGATCGCGAAACCGTCGAGACCGGCGCGCTCGCGCAATTGTGGATCACGGCGCTGGCTGGCCGGTTGGAAAGCGAATTCATCCGCGTCACAGGCCAAGGTTTGGAACTTGACCTGCCGAAAGTCCAATTGCCCGCTTTCAGATTCACCTGGCAGCTTCCGGCGCACCCGAACACTTTGGAGCGCGTCCGTGCCCGCGCCGCGCAAACGGCTTATGCCGCAGTGACGGCATTTGAAATGTTGTTGCAGTCCTTCGATTACCTGCGCCGTCCCGGCCAGCGTGAACTCTCTGTACCATACCAAGTGCCAAAAATGGCAATGGGCGTGGGCTTTTGGGAAAGCGGGCGCGGCCCTGCGCTGCATCATCTGTTGATCGCCGACAGCAAGCTGCTCAATTACCAATTGAGTACGCCGCTGAATTGGCTGGCCGCGCCGCGCGATTGTTATAGCGCGCTGGGGGCCATCGAAACGGCCCTGATGAACACGCCGATACTGGAAGAATTTGCCGAGCCGGACGCATTTACCGGCCTTGATTTGTTGCGGACGATTCGCAGTTTTGATCCGTGATGGTGGCGTGGTACGAACACGCGCGCGGGACTGATTCGTACAAGCAATCATCGCTTGAGCCAAATAAGGACAGGCAAGGGTAGGACGGACTTTAGTCTGTCCAGCGGAGTAGGACAGACTAAAGTCCGTCCTACCTAGATAAGGAGACCGCCCATGCGTTTACCCAGTTGGAAATTCAAAAATAACGAGACTGAGATTCAGGACAAGCTGCAACAAGAGACGGCCTGGCCGGATATGTTCGCCAATTTGCAAAGCGCTTATGCCGAACTGACCAACGCGCAGTTTGAATTGGAGCGGCGCGCTTCGGAAATCGCCGAGACGCGCGATTTGGTGCAACAGATCATCTCTTCGATGTCGGAGGCCTTGTTCCTGACCGACCGCGCAGGCCGTGTCGTGCGCGCCAATCCGGCGGCGGCGGCGTTGTTGGGCTGCAACGAAGAAGCGGTTTTGGGCCGCTTGCTCTCCGTCGTTTGCAACAACGAAGAGATTCCCGCGACGCCATGGAAGCTGATGGAAATGGCCAACGGCGGGCGCACCGTCACGCTGGACATAGAGGTGCGGCCCCCCGAAGGCCGGGTGATTCCGGTCAGCTTCTCGCTGACGTTGATGCACGACAAGCAGGACAAGATCACGGGCGTCCTGGCGGTGGCGCGCGACATGCGCGAACAGCGGCGCCTGATTGACAGCCTCGTCTCGGCCCGCACGCGCTTTCAGGAATTGCTCGAATTCGCGCCTGACGCCATCGTGCTGGCGAATCAGGAAGGCAACATCGTGCTCATCAATTCGCAAACCGAAAAACTTTTCGGTTACAACCGCGAAGCCCTGCTCGGCCAAAGCGTGGAGTTGTTGGTGCCCGAACGCTATCGCAAAAATAATGGCGGAGCGGCAGCGGCTGAAACGGACAACCACGGCGATCTCAGCGATCTGAGCGGCATCCTGGAAAACCAGACCGAGAACCGTAACGCGCTGATTTTGCAAAACGCCGATGAAAGCGCGCAGCAAATCGAATTTTACGTCGTGGACGCGCGGGGCCGCGAGTTTCTGACCGAGATTACCCAGCGCCCCATCGTCACCGAAGACGGTCTGTTGCTGATGAGCGTGATCCGCGATGTCAGCGAACGGCAACGCATTCAACAGGATTTGCACAACAGCGAAGCGCGCCATCGCGCGCTGGCCGAAACCGCGCAAGACGTGATTTTGACGATGGATGCCGAGCGCACGATTCGTTTTGTCAATTCGGCGGTAATGCGGGTTTTCAACTACCGGCCCGAAGAGTTGATCGGGAAATCAGCCAGCGTGTTGTTGCCCAATAGCGGCGGGCCTGAAACCACGCGCCAGCCAGTCAGCACCGGCAAATTGCGGCAGGCTGAGTCGCGCCAGGAAACAATCGCTTTGTGCAAAGACGGCAGTGAGGTGCTGGTTGAAATCTCGCACAGCCAGTTCAAGCAACAAGGCCAAGTGCTTTACACCGCCTTCATCCGCGACATCACCGAGCGCCGCCGCATCGAGGCCAAGTTGCGCGAGAGCGAAGAGCGCTATCGCAACGTCGCACTGACCGCATCGGAAGTGATCGTCACGATTGACGAACAGATGGCGATTCAATTCGCCAACCCGGCGGTCACGCGCGTCTTCGGCTACACGCCGGATGAGATGACGGGCCAGCCGATCACCATGATTATCCCGCCGCAATTCCAGGCCGCGCATACGGCTGGGATGGAGCGGTATTTGAAGTCGGGCGAGCGCAAGCTCAATTGGAACAGCATCGAAGTGCCCGCGCAGCACAAGGACGGGCACGAGCTTCAAATCGAACTCTCGTTCAGCGAATTCCAGCGCGAGCAACGGCGCTACTTCACCGGCATCATCCGCGACATCACTGACCGCAAGCGGATGGAACAGCAGATTCAAGAAAGCGAAGAGCGTTACCGCAACGTCGCGCTCACCGCGGGTGAAGCCATTGTGACCGTGGACGAAGACAACGCGATCCAATTCGCCAACCCGGCCATCGCGCGCGTCTTTGGTCACGAAGCGCAAACTTTGCTGGGCCGCAAAGTGAGCGAGTTGATGCCCACCTAC